>CAYFLP010000113.1:335-6392 GCA_964344045.1 uncultured Bifidobacteriaceae bacterium | reverse complement strand
CTCAGAACGAGGCATGTTCCTCAGAACGAGGCATGCGAATAGCAGCGAGCGCAATCGGCCATGCCGGGACTGGCCGGCGTGAACATGCGTCCACATTGGGCACATGGCCGGGGAGAGTCGTCGAACCACGCCTGATAGCTCCCGCCACCCGTCACATCGGCGAGGTCGCCCTCGCCCAGATTCTCGTCGCGCTCTGCCACCGTCAACCTCCCTTGCCTGGCTGCCATCGAGCATGGCACAGGGGTACCTGAGCCGTCGCTGAACTGGCGAAGACTCGGATTTTGACTTTGCGGAAACTAGTTGTATCTTCAACTACATCAGTTCCCATCGACTTTGGAGCACACCCATGGCTGACCTTTCCGCCGTTGCCGGCACCTGGACCATCGACCAGTCGCACACCAACCTGGGCTTCCAGGTTCGCCACGCGATGATCGCCAAGGTCCGCGGCAACTTCGCCGACTTCTCCGGCTCGTTCACCATCGATGGCGCCAACCCGGCCGCCTCGACCGCTGAGCTGACCATCCAGACCGCCAGCATCAACACCGGCAACGCCGACCGCGACGGCCACCTGAAGTCCCCCGACTTCTTCGACGCGGAGAAGAACCCGACGATCACGTTCACCAGCACCGGCGTAGAGGTCAAGGGCGACGACATCGTCGTCACCGGCGACTTGACCATCAATGGCGTGACCAAGTCCGTCGCCGTCAACTACGAGCTCACCGGCACCTCGGTCGACCCGTGGGGCAACACCCGCGTGGGCTTCGAGGGCGAGGCGAAGATCAACCGCAAGGACTTCGGCCTGACCTGGAACGCCGCACTCGAGACCGGCGGCGTCATGGTCGGCGACGAGATCAAGCTCGCGCTCGACGTCGAGGCCGTCAAGCAGGCCTAGCCAGCACTTCCCAGCGGCTGGGGTCGACCACCAGGGTCGGCCTCAGCCGCTTGCTATTTCCCCGAGGACGTCAGCCACGCCGACAGCCGCTGGGCGCACGAGCGGATCTGCTCGACCGGCACATGCTCGTCGCGGGCATGGGCAAGCGCCGGGTCGCCTGGGCCGTAGTTGAGCGCCGGAACGCCCAGGCCGGAGAACAGGGCGACATCGGTCCACCCGAACTTGGGCCTGGGCTCGGCCGCTACTGCAGCGATGAAATCCGCCGCTGCCGGCCTGGTCAGGCCCGGCTGCGCAGCAGGGGCAGCGTCGTCGATGACGACCTCGAAGCCGGCGAATACCTCGCGCACATGAGCGATCGCCTCGTCCAGCGAAAGGTCGGGGGCGAATCGGTAGTTCACCGTGACGACGCACTCGTCGGGGATCACATTCCCGGCCACTCCCCCGCGGATGCCGACCGCATTGAGCCCCTCCCGGTACTCCAGGCCGTCGACAATCGGCCTGCGCGGTTCATATGCCGTCAGCCGGTCGAGGATCGCCGAGGCGTTGTGGATCGCGTTGTCGCCCATCCACGAACGCGCGCTGTGGCTGCGCGTGCCCGTGGCCGCGACATGGGCACGGATCGTGCCCTGGCAGCCGGCCTCGACCCCGGCGTTGCTGGGCTCCATCAAGATGGCGAGGTCGGCGGCGATGAGCCCGGGCTCGTTCTCGGCGAGCCACTTGAGGCCGTTGAACTCCTGGGCGATCTCCTCGCATTCGTAGTAGACGTACGTGACGTCGCGAGTGGGTGCCGCAAGGGAGTGCGCGAGGTGCAGGCTGACGGCGACCCCGCCCTTCATGTCGCAGGCGCCTAGGCCGTAGAGCAGGCCGTCGCGGAACTCGGGGGTGCCGTTGCCGTGCTCGGGCACGGTGTCGAGGTGGCCCCCGATGAGCACCCGCTCGGCATGCCCGAGGTGAGTGCGGGCGATGACGTTGTTGTTGCGGCGGACGACCTCGAGATGAGGGACGCTGCGCAGGGCCGACTCGACTGCGTCCGCAAGCGCTGCCTCCCGCCGGGACTCGCTGGGAATGCCCACCAATCGGGCTGCCAGCTGCTCGACCGGGGCCGCGAGGTCCAGTCCGCCTTCGGAGGTCACGCCGCTACGGTAGCCGTATGACGACCTCGACCGAAGCCGCCCTCGTCCCCGTCGAATCCGCTGCCTGCGGCCTCGCCCTGGCGACCTTCGCCGGCGACCAGCTGCTCGATGCGTGGTACCCGGCACCCGCCCTGGGCACCGACATGATCGACGTGCCAGGCCTGGATGCCGCCATCGGCTCGGACTCCTTCCGCGAGGTCGAGGTGCGCGTGATCTCGACGACCATCGATTCCCTCCAGGACGCCCCTGCGTCGGCCGCCGACGCCTACCTGCGACTGCACCTGCTCTCGCACCGGCTGGTGCGGCCCCGCACGATCAACCTCGACGGGGTCTTCGGCCTGCTGGCCAACGTCGCGTGGACGAGTGCCGGCCCGGTGCCGATCTCCGGGGTCGAGTCGACCCGCCTGCGCCTGCGGGCGCGCGGCCAGCACCTGACCGTCTTCGGCATCGATCGCTTTCCCCGCATGATCGACTACGTCGTGCCGTCGGGCGTGCGCATTGCCGACGCCGACCGCGTACGCCTGGGAGCCCACCTGGCCGAGGGCACGGTCGTCATGCACGAGGGCTTCGTGAACTTCAATGCGGGCACCCTCGGCACCTCGATGGTCGAGGGCCGGATCTCGGCCGGGGTCGTGGTCGGCGACGGTTCCGACATCGGCGGAGGCGCCTCCATCATGGGCACGCTCTCCGGCGGAGGCAAGGAAGTGATCTCGGTCGGCTCGAAGACCCTGATCGGGGCAAACGCCGGCGTCGGCCTCTCACTGGGCGACAACTGCGTGGTCGAGGCCGGCCTGTACGTCACGGCCGGATCCAAGGTGGTGCTCCCCGACGGCTCCGTGGCAAAGGCGCGTGAGGTGTCGGGCGTCGACAACCTGCTCTTCCGCCGCAATTCGCAGTCCGGCGCCATCGAAGTGGTCATGCGCACCGGTACGTGGGGTGGGCTCAACCAGATCCTGCACGCGCACTGAACCCGTGGGGCTGGCATGCAACACGACCCGGCGGCTGATGCGATGACCGAGCGTCGCCCTGCGGACACGCAGGCCCGCGACTGCGGTGCCCTCGCACCCGATGCCGACGAGCTTGCGCCAGAGCAATGCCCCAAGTGCCGCACCTGGCACGCGGATGCGGCGGCGGCCTTCCAGTGCGCCGGCTCGCACTGCTGACGCACGTGGCGCAGAGCCTGGACTCGCGCTACCCCGACGCGCGCGACCCGGACTCGCGCGACCCGGACTCGCGCGACCCGGACTCGCACCACCCGGACTCTGATGGGCGTGCCGGGCAGGCATACGAAATAGTGAGGCCATGGCCTGGCTACTACTGATCATGATGCCCATTGCCTACGGCGCAGGCGACTACCTCGCAGGGCAGTCCAGCAAGCGGATCTCCCCGCTGGCGGTCACGGCTGTGGCCTCGACCGTGGCTGCCGCCTTCGCGCTCGTGCAGGCGGCACGTGCTGACTCGCTGGCGATCAGCATGGCAACCTTGCGCGAGGGCGCGATGTCGGGCCTGCTGCTCATGCTCGCGAACGTGCTCTTCTACAAGGCGCTGGCCATAGGCAAGGCGGGCATCGTCGGTTCGATCGTGACGCTGTCCGTCCTGTTCTCCGTGGTCGCCGATGCCTACCGCGGCACCCTGCCCGATACGACCTCGCTCATCGGCATCGCGGTGATCCTCATCGGCGTGGCCGTGATCGCACAGCCTCGCTCGCTCGGCACCATGCCCAAGAGCGCGCTGCTCCTCTCCTTCGGGGCAGCGGCAACCTTCGGCGTCCAGTACGTCGTGCTCGACCGCGCCAGCACGGGGAATTCGGACATGGCCGTCGTGCTCCAGTACGCGATAGCCACCGTCGTCACGGTGATCATCGGACTGTTCGCACGGTCGACGGGCGGGCTGAACCGTTCCACGGTCGGCGCTCCTGTCATCGTCGGCCTCCTCTTCGGCATCGGCGCGCTCTGCCTGGCAACTTCGATGGTCGAGACGAATGTCGCCGTGGCCACGGCCATCTTGATGACCGAGCCGATCGTCCTGGCGCTGCTCGGCTTCCTCTTCCAGCGCGAGCGGCTGACCACGGTTCAGGTAGCTGCCCTGCTCGCCGTCATCGCAGGAGCTGTCGCCACCTCCATCGGCTAGGCCGCGCCGTGTGCGGCATAGTGAGGCCGTGTCCTGGGTCCTGCTCCTCGCACTGCCCATCTGCTTCGGTGCCGGGGACTACCTGGCCGGGCAGTACAGCAAGACCCTGTCGCCTTGGGCCGTGATCGCGGTTGCGTCCGTGGTGGCGTCTGCCGGTGCCCTGATCTGGGCCCTGCACGACGGCAAGCTCGAATTCGACGGCGTCGTCCTGATCGAGGGAAGCATCTCGGGCTTGCTGCTGCTGCTCGCGAACGTGCTGTTCTACAAGGCCCTCGCCACGGGCAAGGCCGGCATCGTCGGCGGCATCGTCACGCTCTCGATCATCGTGCCGGTCGCCTTCGACATGCGGCAGGGCACCCTCCCCGACTCCACGTCCCTGATCGGAATCCTCGCGATCGTCCTCGGGGTCATCGTGATCTCCCAGCCTCGCTCGCTCGAAGGCATGAGCAAGAAGTCGCTCCTGCTGTCCTTCGGCGCGGCCCTGGCCTTCGGCGTCCAGTTCGTGGCCCTCGACCGGGTGAGTGCGACCAACACCGACATGGGCGTGGTCGTGCAGTTCGCGACAGCGGCTGTCGTGGTCGCGATCGTGGGGCTGCTCCTGCGCACCAGCGGCGGCCTGCGGCGCTCGACGATCCGCGGCCCGATCTTCGTGGGGTTGCTGTTCTGCATCGGCGGCCTGTGCCTGTCGGCGGCCATGATCGATATCGACATCTCCATCGCTACGGCCGTGCTGCTCACCGAGCCCATCGTGCTCGCGCTCCTGGACTTCGCGATCCGCCGGGAGCGGCTCAACGCGATGCAATCCGTCGCGCTGGTCACCGTCATTGCCGGGGCAGTGGTGGCGACGATCGGCTAGGCGTGCGGTAGCGGGGCCCGATCGCTCAGCCTGATCACGCTGCGCTCGCCGAGCGGCTGGTCGAGCTGCACCGTCGTCCAGCGAAGGTCGCCGCCCAGGCTCGTCACCGTGCACTGCCCCGACTTCGGCCGTGACACCGACGCCTCGACCTCGACCCGATTGCTGCGCTCGTAGGCAACGACGCTGACCTCGTCCTCGCGGCACAATCCCGACGCCGGCAGGGCGATCGAGACGTCGATGGACGTCGAGTCGGCGGTGCCCCGGTAGCTGACGGGCTGCACCTCGAGCACCGTTGTGCCGAGCATGCGCAGCGGCCCGACGCCACCGACGAAGCCGACGACGACGATCATGGCGCCGGCTGCCAGGACGATGCCGATGAGCCAGCCGATCCAGGCCGGCATGCGGCCCTTCGGCCTGTCGAATTCCGTCAGGCCGGGGATGAGCGGACCACCACCCGACACGACGGCGGCCCGCTAACCGGCGGCTTCGACAGGCGGAGCGTCCGGCAGTTCGCCCTTGGGCAACGCCGTGAAGACGAAGGGATCATCCGAGCCCTCCGGTGCCACGTCGACGAGCACGATGGAGCCGGGCGCCAGAGTGCCGAAGAGCATCTGCTCGCTCATCGGATCCTCGATATCGCGCTGGATCGTGCGACGAAGCGGGCGCGCGCCGAGAACGGGGTCGTAGCCGCGATGGGCGAGAAGGGCCTTGGCCGCGGACGTGAGCTCGATGCCCATGTCCTTGTCCTGCAAGCGGTTCTCGAGGCTGGCGATCATGAGGTCCACGATCTGAACGATCTCGTTCTCGGTGAGCTGGTGGAAGACGATGGTGTCGTCGATGCGGTTGAGGAACTCCGGACGGAAGTGCTCCTTGAGCTCCTGCTGCACCTTGATCTTCATGCGCTCGTAGGCGCTCTCGTCGTTGTTCTCCGGGGCGAAGCCGAGCATGACGCCCTTGGACACATCGCGGCTGCCCAGGTTGGTGGTCATGATGATGACCGTGTTCTTGAAGTCGACCACGCGACCCTGCGAGTCGGTGAGACGGCC
>CAYFLP010000113.1:0-272 GCA_964344045.1 uncultured Bifidobacteriaceae bacterium | reverse complement strand
GTGACGCTCGGAGAACTCGCTCATGTCGAGAGCGATGAGTGCGTCCTCGTCGCCGAAGAGGAACTCGGCAAGGGTCTTGCTGAGCTCGGTCTTGCCGACACCGGACGGCCCGGCGAAGATGAACGACCCGGCGGGGCGCTTGGGGTCCTTCAGCCCCGCACGCGTGCGGCGGATCGACTTCGACAGCGCCTTGATCGCCTGCTGCTGGCCGATGACGCGCTTGTGCAGCTCGTCCTCCATGCGCAGCAGCTTGGCGATGTCGTCCTCGGTGA
>CAYFLP010000112.1:0-8191 GCA_964344045.1 uncultured Bifidobacteriaceae bacterium | reverse complement strand
CGGCATCTGCCGTGTCGTCGGCGAGGACGAGCACCTCCGTCGGCCCCGCCTCGGAATCGATGCCGATGATGCCCTGCAGTGCGCGCTTGGCCGCCGTCACGTAGATGTTGCCCGGGCCCGTGACGAGGTCGACTGGCTCGCACCGGCCTGCGTCGGGCAGGTCGACGCCATAGGCGAGCATTGCGACTGCCTGCGCGCCTCCAACCGCATAGACCTCATCCACGCCGAGCAGGCTGCAGGCCGCAAGGATCGTGGGATGCGGCCAGCCGCCGAAGTCGCGCTGGGCCGGGGACACGACGGCCACGGACGCCACCCCGGCAACCTGCGCAGGCACGACGTTCATCACGACGCTGCTGGGATACACCGCGCGGCCGCCAGGGACGTACAGGCCCACGCGCTCGACGGGCAGCCAGCGCTCGGTGACCGTGCCGCCTGGCACCACGACGGTGCTGACATCGACCCGGCGCTGGTCCTGGTGGACCCTGCGCGCCCGGGAGATCGCCTCGGTCAGTGCGTCGCGAACTGCCGGGTCGAGGGCCTCGCGTGCCTGGGCGATGACCTCGGCAGGCACTCGCAGCGACGCGGGGCGCACGCCGTCGAGCTGCTCGGTCCACCGCATGACCGCCTCGGCGCCCTCTGCGCGGACGGAGTCGAGGATCGGCCGGATGCGGTCCGCCGCGTCCGCAACGTCCATGGCCGCCCGTGGCAGCACGGTCCGTGGGTCGGCAGACGAGCCGCGTAGGTCGATGCGCCGGATCACACCCGTACTTTACGCTGCCGTGGTGCAAGGCCACCTGCCGCTGTTCCCGCTCACCACGGCACTCGTGCCGGGCCTGGTGCTGCCGTTGCACGTCTTCGAGCCGCGCTACCGGCAGCTGGTCGAAGAACTCCTGGCCATCCCCGACGAGGATGACCGCGAGTTCGGCATCATCGCCGTGCGCGAGGGGCATGATCCCTCGCGCGAGGGCCTCGACGCGCTGTATCCGATCGGCACCACGGCAGTGCTGCGCACCGCCGAGCGCCTGGACGACGGCCGGTTCGACATCGTCACCACCGGCGGCCGGCGCTTCGCGGTGGCCGAGCTCGACCTCAGCTCGCCGCTCATCCGCGCCACGGTCGACTTCCTCGATGACATCACCTGCGATGCGGACGAAGCCGTCGCACTGCGCGTGCGCCGGGTGTTCTCGGCGTACCGGACATTGCTCAGCGGCCAGGTCGAGGGCCTCGACAGCGTCGATGAGCACGGGTCGGGCGACGGGCTACCCGACGATCCGACCGTCATCAGCTACCTCGTCACCGCGGCGACGGTACTTCCCGTCGACGAGCGCCAGTCGCTCCTTGCCGCGCCCACGACCCACGACCGCCTACGCCTGGCCGAGCGCCTCCTGCGGCGCGAGGTCGGGCTCATCAGCGCCCTCGGCGCCCTGCCCGCCCTCGAGCCATCGTCGGCCGAGCCTTCGGCCAACTGACGGAAGGCACCCGGCATGGCACAGGAGAAGCGAGGCGGGGGCACGCCTGCCACCGCTGCGCTCACGGCGGCCGGCATCGCCTTCACCGTGCACGCGTACGAGCACGACCCGCGGGCCGCCTCCTATGGACTCGAGGCGGCCGAGGCCCTTGGCCTTGAACCGGCGCAGGTCTTCAAGACACTCCTGGTCGACGTCGACTCCGTCGCGCACGTGGCGATCGTTCCGGTGGATGCGATGGTCGACCTGAAGTCCGTGGCGAGTGCCGCAGGCGGGCGCAGGGCCGCGATGGCGGATCCGGCCGCTGCCCAGCGCATCACGGGCTACGTCGTGGGCGGCATCTCGCCAGTCGGCCAGCGCAAGGCGCTGCGCACCTTCATCGACGAAAGCGCGCGCGAGCTCGACGTGATGTACGTCAGCGGAGGCAAGCGTGGCCTGGACATCGGGCTTGCACCGGCGGACCTGCTCCGGGCGACGCATGGCGAGTGGGCCCCCGTGGCCCGCACCCCCTGACCCGTCACCGCTCGCGGCTGCCACGCCTCGACGGGAAGTCGGTCAGTCCGAGGCCTTGTGCTCGGCCAGCCAGTCCGTGAGGGCGAGGATCGTGATGACGACGGCAGAGGCGAACGGCCACGCCAGGAACATCGCCGGAAGGCTCACCTGCAGCGGCCCGTCGACGACCACCTGCTCGGTCGTGGTGGCGCTCAGCCCTTCGATGTCGACATGGCCCAGCGAGCTTCCGACGAGCCACATGGCAGCGGTGCCCACCGCCGCAGCCAGTAGTGCCGCGACGAGGACGCTGAGCAGGTGCTCGCGCCGCATGCGTGCCAGGCCGACGGCCAAGGCGATGCCGGCAACGAGAGCGAGCGCTCCGAAGGACAGGTCGGCCGCCAGGTAGCCCTCGGGCTGGAAGCCGCCCGGCTGCGTGGCGCCGGGATCGATCACGACCGGCACGCGCGGGGCGAGCCGCCACCACAGGACCCCAAGTGCAGCGCCGACGAGGGTGCCGAAGATCAGCCCTGCGGCGATGACGGCGGTGACCTTGCGCTGGATCGTCATGCAGCCCTCACCTCAGGCCAGGCAGGACGGCCCGAGCAGGGCCTTCAGGTCGCCGTACAGCGCAGGCGAGGGCGTGACGCGGAACCGATCGTCCAGGAGCAGCACGTTGGTATGCGATCCGCCCGTCAGGTGCAGGTGCACCTCCGTGGTGCCCGGATGCGCTGCCAGGACGTCCTTCAGCCGCGCGATGAGCGGCGGCACGCAGCGCGACGCGGCCATGGTCAGGCGCACCGGGCCGTGGCCCGCATCGGTGAGATCAGGAGTGGTGACCTCCATCGCCACCAGCCGGAGCCCGTCGTCATCGGACCTGTCGGCACGTGCCCGGATCACCACGACGGCGTCGTCGACGAGCATCGCGCCCGCCGCCTGGTAGGTCTGCGGGAAGACCATGACGTCGACCGAGCCCTCGAGGTCCTCGAGCGTGACGATGGCCCAGGCGGAGCCCTGCTTGGTGGTCTTGCGCTGGACGGCAGTCACGAGACCGCCGACAGTGGCGACGGTCCCGTCGACGCGCTCGTCCATGAGCAGGGCCGCAATGGTGCGGTCGGTCAGCGAGGCCAGCATGCGCTCGGCGCCGTGCAGTGGATGATCGGACACGTACAGGCCGAGCATCTCGCGCTCGTTCGCGAGGAGCACCGACTTCTCCCACTCGCCGATCGGGATCTCGACACGCGGCATGACGGAGTCCTCGCCGGAGGCCTCCAGCCCGCCGAACAGGTCGAACTGGCCGACTGCCTCTGCGCGCTTGACGTCGACGGCGGACTCGACGATCTGCTCGTGCACGTGCACCAGGCCCTTGCGCGTATGGCCCAGCGAGTCGAAGGCCCCGGACTTGATGAGCGACTCGACGACCCGCTTGTTGCAGACCGAGGCATCGACCTTGGCGATGAAGTCGTGGAAGTCGGCGAACCTGCCCACCTTGCGGCGGGTGGCGATGATCGAGTCGACCACGTTGCCGCCGACGTTGCGCACGGCCGACAGCCCGAAGCGGATGTCGCTTCCGCGCGGGGAGAAGTCGAAGTCCGACTCGTTGACGTCGGGCGGAAGGACCTTGATGCCCATGCGCCTGCACTCGTTGAGGTACACGGCGGACTTGTCCTTGTCGTCCTTGACGCTGGTGAGCAGTGCGGCCATGTACTCGGCCGGGTAGTTGGCCTTCAGGTAGGCAGTCCAGAAGGAGACCAGGCCGTAGCCCGCGGTGTGCGCCTTGTTGAACGCGTAGTCGGAGAAGGGGACGAGGATCTCCCACAACGTGGAAATCGCCGAGTCGGAGTACCCGTTCGCCTTCATGCCCTCGGAGAACGGGACGAACTCCTTCTCGAGGATCTCCTTCTTCTTCTTGCCCATCGCGCGGCGCAGCAGGTCGGCTGCGCCCAGGGAGTAGCCAGCGAGCTTCTGCGCGATGGCCATGACCTGCTCTTGGTAGACGATCAGTCCGTAGGTGTCGCCGAGGATGTCCGCGAGGGGCTCGGCAAGCTCGGGATGGATAGGCACCACCGGCTTGCGCTTGTTCTTGCGGTCGGCATAGTCGTTGTGCGCGTTCGCGCCCATCGGCCCGGGCCGGTAGAGGGCGAGGACCGCGGAGATGTCCTCGAAGTTGTCGGGCTGCATCGACCTGAGCAGGGCGCGCATCGGGCCGCCGTCGAGCTGGAAGACCCCGAGCGTGTCGCCCCGGGCGAGCAGCTCATACGTGCGCGCATCCTCGAGGGCTAAGTCCTCCAGGACGACGATGTCGCCGGTGTTCGCCTCGATGTTGCGCAGGCAGTCGTCGAGGACGGTCAGGTTGCGCAGGCCCAGGAAGTCCATCTTGAGCAGGCCCAGGGTCTCGCAGGCCCCCATGTCGAACTGCGTGATGATCGCGCCGTCCTGCTCGCGCCGCCATACCGGGATGACGTCGATGAGCGGCTCGCTGCACAAGATGACGCCTGCCGCGTGCACGCCCGGCTGCCGCTTGAGGCCCTCGAGGCCCTTGGCCGTGTCGACGACCTTGCGAACGTCGGGCTCGGCCTCGTAGAGGGCACGGAACTCCGACGCCTCGCCGTACCGGGGGTGGGCAGGGTCGAAGGCACCGGAGAGGGAGATGTCCTTGCCCATGACGGCCGGGGGCATCGCCTTGGTGATGCGGTCGCCGAGTGCGTAGGGGTAGCCCAGGACGCGGGCCGAGTCCTTGATGGCCGCCTTGGCCTTGATCGACCCGTACGTGATGATCTGCGCGACCCGTTCCTCGCCGTACGTCTCGGTCGCGTAGCGGATCATGTCGGACCGGCGGCGCTCGTCGAAGTCGATGTCGATGTCGGGCATCGAGATGCGCTCGGGGTTGAGGAAGCGCTCGAACAGCAGCCCGTGCTTCATCGGATCGAGCTCGGTGATGCCCAGTGCGTAGGCGATCATCGCCCCGGCTGCGGAGCCGCGGCCCGGGCCGACCCGGATGCCGACCTCCTTGGCATGGCGCACGAGGTCGGCGACGACGAGGAAGTAGCCGGGGAAGCCCATCTGCGCGATGACCCCGACCTCGTATTCGGCCTGCCTGCGGACATCGTCGGGCACTGCGCCGCGGAAGCGCTCCAGGAGCCCGCGCTCGACCTCCTTGACCAGCCATGACTCCTCGGACTCGCCCTCGGGCACCGGGAACCGGGGCATGAGGTTGTTGCCCTCGGCGAAGGAGACGTTGCACCGCTCGGCGATGAGCAGGGTGTTGTCGCATGCCTCCGGCAGCTCGCGCCACAGGTGGCGCATCATGTCGGCCGGCTTGACGAAGAAGTCGCGCGCGTCGAAGCGGAAGCGCTTGGGATCGTCCATGGTCGTGCGGGTGCCGATGCACAGGAGGACATCGTGCGTGTCGGCGTCGTTGGCATGCACGTAGTGCAGGTCGTTCGTCGCGACGAGCGGCAGGTCGAGGGAGCGGGCGATGCGCAGCAGGTCGTCGCGGAAGCGCTGCTCGATCGACAGGCCGTGGTCCATGAGCTCGCAGAAGTAGTTGCCCGCTCCGAGGATGTCGCGGATGTCGGCTGCCGTCGCGAGCGCCTTGTCGTAGTTGCCCGCCTGGAGCCAGCGATTGACCTCGCCGCTGGGGCAACCCGTCGTGCCGATGAGCCCGCCCGCATAGCGCTCGAGCAGCTCGCGGTCGAACCGTGGCTTGAAGTAGTAGCCCTCCAGGCTCGACAGCGACGACAGGCGGAACAGGTTGTGCATGCCAGCGGTGCTCTCGGCCCACAAGGTCATGTGGGTGTAGCTCTGCTTGCCTCGCCCGGCCCCGGGATCCTCGGGAGTGCCCTCGTCGAAGCCTCCGCCGAAGTCGAAGGGCTTGCGCTCGAATCGTCCCTGCGGGGCGTAGTAGCCCTCGAGCCCGATGATCGGGTTCAGCCCGCGGGCCCTCGCGGACTTGTAGAAGTCGTAGGCCCCGTAGAGGTTTCCGTGATCGGTCATCGCGATCGCCGGCATGCCCAGCCGCTCGGCCTCGTCGAACAGGTCGCCTAGGCGGGCGGCCCCGTCGAGCATCGAGTACTCGGTGTGCACGTGCAGGTGGACGAACGAGTCCTTCGTCCCGCTGCTCGCACCCGCCGCTGCCACCTGATCACCCTAACTTCGAGGTCTGACTGCAGGTGCCTCAGACACCCGCTCGCAGCTTCTCCAATGCGCGCGCGAGGTCCTGCGGGTAGGCAGCCGACACCTCGACCCACTCCCCCGTCGTGGGATGCTCGAATCCCAGGCGCACCGCATGCAACCACTGTCTCGCCAGCCCCACCTTGCCCGCCAGCACGGGGTCGGCCCCGTACGTCAGGTCGCCGACGCACGGGTGCTTCAGGGCTGCCATGTGCACGCGGATCTGGTGGGTGCGGCCGGTCTCGAGGTGGATCTCCAGGAGCGAGGCATGCGGGAAGGCCTCGAGGGTCTCGTAGTGGGTCACGCTGGGCTTGCCGCCGGACACGACGGCCCACTTGTAGTCGTGGGTGGGATGGCGGTCGATGGGCGCATCGATGGTCCCGGCGAGCGGGTCGCAATGGCCCTGGACGACAGCGTGGTACGTCTTGTCGACGGTGCGCTCGCGGAACTGGCGCTTGAGGCTGGAGTATGCGACTTCGCTCTTCGCCACAGCCATGACGCCCGTTGTCCCGACGTCGAGCCGATGGACGATCCCCTGCCGCTCGGCGGCGCCCGAGGTGCTGATGCGGTACCCGGCCGCTGCCAGGCCGCCGATGACCGTCGGGCCGCTCCAGCCCGGGCTGGGATGCGCGGCAACGCCTACCGGCTTGTCGACGACGACGACGTCGTCGTCGTCGAACAGGATCGCCATGCCGGGCACGGGCTCCGCGACGATCTCGACCGCCGGCTTGTCCTCCTGTGTCAGGTCGACTGACAGCAGGCCCCCGGCCGCGAGCCGGTCGGACTTCGCCAGGGGCTTGCCGTCGAGCTCGACCTTGCCGGCCGAGGCCAGGTCGGCCGCCTGGGTGCGCGAGAGCCCCAGCATGCGGGTGAGTGCGACATCGACGCGCTCGCCCTCGAGGCCGTCGGGCACCGGCAGCAGGCGGTGGGCCATCAACTCGCCTGGCCGGCTGCGGCCGGCGTGAACTCGACGCCGCGGAACGCGAGGATGACCATGAGCACTGCCGAGCCCGTGATCGCCATGTCGGCGACGTTGAAGATCGCGAAGTGCGGCAGCTGGATGAAGTCGACGACGTAGCCACGCCCGACGCCCGGCTGCCGGGCCATCCGATCGATGAGGTTGCCGACGGAACCGCCGAGCAGGCCACCGAGTGCCACGGCCCACCAGACGCTGCCCAGGCGCTTGGCCGTGCGGATGATGACCACCACCACGGCAATCGCGATGAGGCTGAAGACCCAGGTATAGCCCGCGCCGAAGCTGAAGGATGCGCCGGTGTTCTCCGCGTAGGTGATCTTGAGCAGGCCGCCGAGCAGGACGATCGGGCCCTCGCCGGACAGCATGCGCGGACGGACCGACGCGACGATCCATGCCTTGCTCAGCTGGTCCAGGAGGACCACGCCGATCGCCACGCAGGCTAGGACGGTCAGGCTGCGCCGCCGCCGCGCAGGATCCACGACAGGGCGCTCAGGCGCTTCGACCGCGCTCGCATCGGACACGCCGCGAGCCTACGGCAGGCGGCTACTGCTGCTAGTAGCGCTCCTCGGCCTGCTTGCATGACATGCACAGGGTCGCTCGGGGAAAGGCCTGCAGGCGGAACTTGCCTACCGCGCGGCCGCAGGACTCGCACGCCCCGTACGTGCCGGCATCGATGCGGGCGAGTGCGTGCTGGGACTGCTCGAGCATGTCGCGCGCGTTGTTCGCCAGCGACATCTCGTGCTCGCGCTCGAAGGTCTTGCTGCCGGCATCGGCCTGGTCGTCGCCGGCACCGTCGCCGGAGTCGCGGATGAGGTCCGCCAGGCCTTCCTCGGCGTACTTGATCTCCTCGCTCAGGCGGGAGATGTCGGCCTCGAGCTCGGCACGCACGGCTGCGAGCTCCTTCTTGGTCCACGGGGTCTCGTCCTCGCGCACCACGAGCTGCTTCTTGACCGGAGCAGCCTTCTTAACGGGAGCGGCCTTCTTGACCGGAGCAGCCTTCTTGACCGGAGCAGCCTTCTTCGCCGAAGCGCTCTTCTTCACGGGAGCGGCCTTCTTGACCGGAGCAGCCTTCTTGACCGGAGCAGCC
>CAYFLP010000111.1:1467-8205 GCA_964344045.1 uncultured Bifidobacteriaceae bacterium | reverse complement strand
ACCGAGAGAACAGGAGCAGCCGGGTGAGCCAGCGCTCCAATCTGCGCCTTCTCGTTCTCGGCGTCCTCGTCGTCTCCTTGCTCCTGACCTTGCTAGCGAGGTCCTTCTACCTCCAGGTCGTCACCGGCTCGACGTACACGGCAGCGGCCCAGAGCAACTCCGTCCGCGAGCTCGTCGAGCCGGCCGTGCGCGGGCTGATCCTCGACCAGGCAGGGCGGCCGCTGGTCTCGAACCGCACGTCCGTCGTCGTCACGGTCGATCGCACGGCCCTCGCGAAGGAGCCAGACGACGGGGCGGCCGTCATCGAGCGCCTGGCGAAGATCCTCGATATCCCGCAGCGCAAGATCGAGGACCGCCTGATGAACTGCGGCACCGAGGGAGCCAAGCCTCCGCCGGTGTGCTGGAACGGCACGCCCTACCAGCCGGTGCCCGTCGCAAGCGACGTCGATACCCAGACGGCGCTGACGATCATGGAGCGGCGCAGCGACTTCCCTGGCGTGCAGGCCAAGCTCAACGCCGTGCGCGAGTACCCCGCGCCATTCGACGTCAACGCGGCTCACATCCTGGGGTACCTCGGCCCGGTGACCGAGGAGCAGCTCTCCGCCCAGGGCGACTCGCAGGCAGAAGACCGGCTTCGCCGTACCGACGTCGTCGGCCGGTCGGGCCTGGAGAAGGTGTACGACGAGACCCTGCGCGGCGTGCCAGGCATTACCTCCCTTGCGGTCGACACCGCGGGCAACGTGACGGGAGTCCTGGAGGACAAGTCGCCTGTCGCAGGCAACTACATCGTCACGAGCATCGACGCACGGCTTCAGCACGTGGTCGAGCAGCAGCTGGTGGCCGCGGTGCAGCGCGCCCAGGAGCAGGGGTACCCCGGCAAGTCCGGCGCTGCCGTCGTGGTCGACGTGACCAATGGGCACATCCTCGCGATGGCGAGCTACCCGACCTATGACCCCTCGATCTGGATCGGCGGCGTCAGCAAGAAGCAGTACCAGGACCTGCTGGACTCCGATTCGCTGTCGAGCAATGCGATGCAGGGCCAGTTCGCTCCCGGCTCGACGTACAAGGTCATCAGCACTGCCGCGGCCGGCCGGGAGGGCTTCAGTCTCTACGGCGACTACCAGTGCCCGTCGCAGATCAAGGTAGGCACGCAGGTCTTCCGCAACTTCGAGTCGTCGGCCTACGGCCGCATCTCGCTCAAGCGTGCGCTCGAGGTGTCCTGCAACACCGTGTTCTACGGCATCGCCCAGCGGATGTGGAACCACGGCGGCGGCATCAATGCGAGCGCTGATGCGCCCGACCCCATCGCCGAGATGGCACAGTCGTTCGGCCTGGGCACCGTCACGGGCATCGACCTGCCGGGCGAGGCATCGGGCCGCGTCGCGAGCCGCGAGTTCAAGAAGGCCAACTGGGAGGCCAACCGCGAGAAGTGGTGCGCGAACGCCGAGGCCGGCTACCCCGAGACGCGCAAGACCGATCCGGCGCTGGCGGACTTCTACACCGCACTCGACAAGGAGAACTGCGAGGACGGCTACCAGTGGCGAACCGGCGATGCGCTCAACGCGGCGATCGGCCAGGGCGACACCGGTGTCACGCCGTTGCAGATGGCCATGGTCTACGCGGCGATCGCCAATGGTGGCACCGTGTACCAGCCGCAGGTGGCCAAGGCGATCGTCAGCGGCAACGGCGAGGTCGTCAAGGAGTTCGAGCCCGTCGTGAAGTCGAAGGTCGACGCTCCCAAGTCCGCGCTGAAGTTCCTGCACCTCGCGCTGCCGGGGGTCACGACGAACGGCTCCGGCGAGACTCCGTTCCTGGGCTTCCCCCTCGACAAGGTCCCGGTCGCGTCGAAGACCGGTTCGGCCCAGGTCACCGGCTCTGACGTGTCGACCTCGTGGTTCGCGTCGTATGCGCCCGCGAACAATCCGCGCTACGCGGTGGTCATGATGGTGACCCAGGGCGGCACGGGCTCGAAGACGTCAGGGCCCAGCGTGCGCAAGATCTACGAGGCACTGTTCGGCATCTCGGGCACCAACGTCAATCCCCGGCACAGCGTCCTGGTCGGCGGCGCCCCCATGACCGACCTGCCGCGGGTGAAGGCCGACGGCACGCCCGTGGGCCCCAAGGGCAAGGGCTCAGGCGTGGCACCGCAGCGCGCCTCCGACGGGACGAGCATCAGCGCATCGGGAAGCGTGACGCCATGAGCATGCTGCTGCGAGGGCGCCCTGCGACCGGCCTGCGCGAAGGCGGAGGCCTTGGCTACTGGCGCGACCTGGACTGGATCCTGCTGGTCGCCGCCGTTGCCGTGACGCTGTACGGCTCGGTGCTCGTGTGGTCGGCGAGCAAGGCGGACATGGCCTCGGACTCCGACCCGCAGTCCTACCTGAAGCGGCACCTGCTGAACGTCGCCATGGGCGTCGCTCTGGGCTATGTGGCATCACGGCTCGACTACCGCTGGCTGCGCGCCTACACGCCGATCATCTATGGCCTGTCGATGGTCCTGCTCTTCTTGCCCTTCGTGCCCGGCCTGGGCGCGCGCATCGCAGGCGCGCGGGCCTGGATCGACCTGCCCGGGGGCATGACGATCCAGCCGTCGGAATTCGCCAAGGTCGCAGTGATCTTGATGATGGCCGTGCTCTTGTCGGAGAAGCGGGATATCGAGGACGAGCCGCGTGATCGCGACGTCCTGCTCGCGCTGGGCGTGGCCGTGTTCCCGATCCTCGTCATCCTCGTGCAGAACGACACGGGCACTGTCCTGATCATGGGCTCGGTCGCGCTGTCGATGATCGCCGTCTCGGGCGCTCGCACCCGCTGGGTCGTCGGCCTCATCAGCGGCGCAGTCATCGCGGTGCTGCTCGCGATCCAGCTCGGCCTGCTGCAGCAGTACCAGGTCGAGCGGCTGACCTCCTTCATCAACCCCTCCAATGACGTCAACGCCGCTGCCTACAACGCCAACCAGGCGCGCATCGCCATCGGCGGCGGCGGCATGCTCGGCCAGGGGCTCTTCCACGGGATGCAGACGCAGGGCAAGTTCGTCCCCGTCAATGAGAGCGACTTCATCTACACGGTCGTGGGCGAGGAGCTCGGCTTCGTGGGCAGTGCCGTGCTGATCGTGCTTCTCGGCGTGATCTTGTGGCGCGCAGTCACCATTGCCTACAAGGCCGATGACCTCTTCGGCCGTCTCGTGGCGACGGGCGTCGTCGCGTGGCTCGCCTTCCAGCTCTTCGAGAACATCGGCATGTCGCTCGGCATCATGCCGATCACGGGCATCCCCCTTCCCCTCGTCTCGGCCGGAGGCACGTCGATGATGGCCACCTGGATAGGCATCGGCCTGCTCGAGAACGTGCGCCTGCACGCGATGCGCGCGGGCGTGTGAGAGGCGCGGTCGCGACGCGCAGGTATCCTTCTGCACCATGACTTCCCCCGCACGCGAGCCTGGCGCCAGCGTCTTCGAGGCACTCGAAGAGGTGCTGCCTCTGGTGTCCAAGCCCATCCAGTACGTGGGCGGCGAGGTGAATGCCGTCCTGAAGCCGTGGGAGTCCGCGTCGGTCCGCTGGGTGCTCATGTACCCGGACGCGTACGAGGTCGGCGCGCCCAACCAGGGCGTCCAGATCCTGTACGAGGTCCTCAACGAGCGCGACGACGTGCTCGCCGAGCGCACCTACGCCGTGTGGCCAGACCTCGAGGCGCACATGCGCGCCAACGCC
This sequence comes from uncultured Bifidobacteriaceae bacterium, assembly GCA_964344045.1. Classification (GTDB taxonomy): domain Bacteria; phylum Actinomycetota; class Actinomycetes; order S36-B12; family S36-B12; genus UBA10649. The sequence continues at coordinate 4,501 of CAYFLP010000111.1, read as the reverse complement.
ATCCCGCAGTTCACTGTCGATGCGCACCGCGCCATCGGCGACTTCGATGTCATGGGCCTGTCGTTCTCGACCGAGCTCGGCTACACGAACATGCTCAACGCCCTCGACCTCGGCGGGATCCCGGTGCTCGCCGCGGAGCGCGGCATCGACGACCCCGTGGTGGTCGCGGGCGGCCATGCCGCCTTCAACCCCGAGCCGATCGCCGATTTCATCGATGCGGCAGTGATGGGCGACGGCGAGGAGGCGGTCCTGCTCATCACGGACGTCGTGCGCGCCTGGAAGGCGGCCGGGCGCCCTGGAGGCCGCGAGGGCCTGCTCCTCGACCTCGCGCGAACCGGCAGCGTCTACGTCCCGAGCATGTACGAGGTCGAGTACCTGGAGGACGGCCGCATCAAGCGCGTCGCGCCGGTGCGAGCGGACGTGCCCTGGCGGGTGGCCAAGCACACGCTGATGGACCTCGCGGACTGGAAGTACCCGAAGGCGCCTCTCGTCCCGCTCGCCGAGACCGTGCATGAGCGCATGAGCGTGGAGATCTTCCGCGGCTGCACGCGTGGCTGCCGCTTCTGCCAGGCAGGCATGATCACCCGCCCCGTCCGCGAGCGCACGATCACCGACATCGCAGACATGGTCGACAACGGCCTGCGCAAGACCGGCTACGAGGAAGTGGGCCTGCTGTCCTTGTCGAGTGCCGACCACACCGAGATCGGCGACATCGCCCGTGCGCTGGCCGATCGCTACCAGTCCTCGCAGACCTCGCTGTCGCTGCCGAGCACCCGGGTCGACGCCTTCAACGTCGACCTCGCCAACGAGCTCTCGCGCAATGGCCGGCGCAGCGGCCTGACCTTCGCGCCCGAGGGCGGCAGTGAGCGCATGCGCCGCGTCATCAATAAGCAGGTCACCGAGGAAGACCTCATCCGCACGGTCACGACCGCCTACGCAGCGGGCTGGCGCCAGGTGAAGCTGTACTTCATGTGCGGCCTCCCGACCGAGACCGACGACGACGTGATGCAGATCCACGAGCTCGCCCGCGAGGTCATCCGGGCCGGGCGCGCCGCGGCGGGCACCCGGGACATCCGGTGCACGGTCTCGATCGGCGGCTTCGTTCCCAAGCCCCACACTCCCTTCCAGTGGGCAGCCCAGCTCGACCACGTCTCGACCGACGCGCGGCTGCACAAGCTGCGCGATGCGATCCGCGCCGACAAGGAATTCGGGCGGTCCATCGGGCTGCGCTATCACGAGGGCAGGCCGGGCATCGTCGAAGGCCTGCTGTCCCGGGGGGATCGCCGGGTCGGCCGGGTCATCCTGCAGGCGTGGCGGGACGGCGCCCGCTTCGACGGATGGACCGAGTACTTCTCGTTCGACCGCTGGATGCAGGCCGCGCAGGTCGCCCTGGCGGATGAGCCTGTCGACGTCGACTGGTTCACGACCCGCGAGCGCACGCGCACCGAAGTCCTGCCCTGGGACCATCTCGACTCGGGGCTCGATGCCGAGTGGCTCTGGGACGACTGGCAGGACGCACTGGCAGGCGAGGGAGTCGACGACTGCCGGTGGTCGCCGTGCTCGGACTGCGGAGTGTGCGACCAGATGGGCACCGAGATCCAGGTCGGGCCGACGGGTGTCACCTCCCTGCCCATGCCGGCCGTTCGCGTCAGCGGCGTGCTCGAGACATCGGGGGCCTGAGATGGCCCGCCAGGCGCCCGTGCGCGATGTCGCACCCGCCGTGCAGAAGCTGCGCCTGCGCTATGCCAAGCGCGGACGCCTGCGCTTCTCCAGCCATCGCGACTTCCAGCGGGCACTCGAGCGGGCACTTCGCCGGGCCGAGGTGCCGATGGCCTACAGCGCTGGCTTCAACCCGCACCCCAAGATCTCCTATGCCAACTCCGCTCCCACGGGAGTGGCGAGCGAGGCCGAGTACGTCGAGATCTCCGTCACGCAGCGCTGCGACCCGCAGGCCGTGCGAACTGCCCTGGACGAGGCGCTCCCGCCCGGGCTCGACGTCGTCGAGGTCGTCGAGGCCCGCGTGGGGGATTTCGCCCAGCGCCTGGAGGGCAGCGTGTGGCAGGTCGAGCTGCCCGGGGTCGACGAAACGACCGCTCAGGCGGCCTGCGCCGCCTTGCTGGCGGCCCCCGAGGCCATGGTCGAGCGGGTCACCAAGAACGGCCGGCGGACCTTCGATGCACGGGGCGCGGTGGTCTTCGTGGGCGCGCGCTCGTCCGGTGGCGACCAGCCGTATGCCATACTCGACCTGGTTGTCCGGCACGGAACCCCGTCCGTACGACCCGATGACGTGATCACGGCGTTGCGCCTCGTGGCCGACCTCGTGCCGCCGAAGCCCTCACGGGTGACCCGGCTGGCACAGGGGCCATGGGATGCAGCAGGGACTTCGGTGACTGATCCGTTCGCCCCCGATCGGGCGAGCTGATTCACCGCCTTCGGCCAGTCATGACACGCCGTCGCAGGCAGGGCCGTCGCGCCATGTGCGCGCCCCTGCCGCAACCGAAGGCTTGACGGTCGCCCACGGGTGGCCGCACGACGATCGCGTTCCGCGGGCAGTGCCCGTGGGCGCATGCGAAGGAGTACGGCCAGATGGTCGACGAGAATCCCCAGAACCACGCTGACGACGCAGCGGAAGGCACCGCGAAGCGGGTGCGCAGGCGCGCAGCCAGCCGCCCGGCCGGCCCGCCCCAGGCCAAGGCCGACACGCCTGCCTCCGGCACTGCCGCGGGTGATGCCTCGACGGCCGACGCCGCACCCGGCGAGCCTGACCAGGCCCCGGTGAAGAAGGCCGCCCGCAGGCCAGCGAAGAAGGCTGCGGCAGCGAAGGCCGGTGGCGGTACCGCCGACTCGCCCGAGGCGACCGACGTGACCGACGCGACCACCGCTGCCGAGCCCACGGATGCCGCGGCCGAGAAGCCGGCCAAGAAGACTGCGAAGAAGGCCGCGAAGAAGACCTCGAAGAAGGCCGCTGCCGAGGAGGCAGCCGCCGAGGCCGAAGCCGGCTCGGGCGACGAGGCCGGCGTGCGCATGGCGGCGG
>CAYFLP010000111.1:0-1457 GCA_964344045.1 uncultured Bifidobacteriaceae bacterium | reverse complement strand
GCGAGCCCGAGGGTGCTGACGAAGAGGACGACGACAGCCGTCGCCGTCGCCGTCGCCGGCGCGGCGGCCGGGGGCGCAAGCGCCGCGGCGGTGACGATGCCGCCGACGGCAGCGAGTCCGACGAGGGCGCTGACCAGGACGAGTCGGGCGAGGGCGAAGGCGACGAGGGCGATGACGAAGGCGGCTCGAGCCGCCGGCGCCGTCGCAGGCGCCGCCGTGGGTCGGACTCCGACGAAGGCTCGTCGGACGATCCGCCCAACACCATCACGCGGGTGCGCGAGCCGCGCTCGCGCGGTGGCTCCGACGACGTCACGGGCCTGAAGGGCTCGACACGCCTGGAAGCCAAGAAGCAGCGGCGCCGCGAGGGCCGCGAAGCCGGACGCCGTCGTGCGCCGATCCTCACCGAGGCGGAGTTCTTGGCCCGGCGCGAGTCCGTCGACCGTGTCATGGTCGTCCGGCAGCGCGGCGAGCGCACGCAGATCGCCGTGCTCGAGGACGGCGTGCTCGTCGAGCATTACGTCACCCGCGGCAGCTCGTCCTCGATGGTCGGCAATGTCTACCTCGGCCGGGTGCAGAACGTCCTGCCCAGCATGGAGGCTGCCTTCGTCGACATCGGGCGCGGCCGCAATGCGGTGCTCTACGCAGGCGAGGTCAACTGGGATGCCGCTGGCCTCGACGGCCAGCCCAAGCGCATCGAGTTCGCGCTGAAGTCCGGCGACCCGGTCCTCGTGCAGGTCACGAAGGATCCGGTGGGGCAAAAGGGCGCCCGCCTCACCAGCCAGATCTCCCTTCCCGGCCGCTTCCTGGTCTTCGTGCCCGACGGCTCGATGACCGGCATCAGCCGCAAGCTCCCCGACACCGAGCGCTCGCGGCTGAAGTCGATCCTCAAGCGCGTGATGCCCGAGGACGCCGGCGTGATCGTGCGCACGGCGGCCGAAGGCGCCCCCGAGGAAGCCCTCGAGCAGGATGTCGCTCGGCTGCAGGCCCAGTGGGAGGACATCTCCGCTGCCGCCAAGACCGCCAGCCCGCCGGCCCTGCTCTACGGCGAGCCTGATCTTGCGATCAAGGTCGTGCGCGACCTGTTCAACGAGGACGTCAACAAGCTGGTCGTCTCGGGCGACTCTGCGTGGACGTCGATCAGCAGCTACATCGGCGCGGTCGCTCCCGACCTCGTCGAGCGGCTGCAGCACTGGGTCGCTTCCGATGACGCGTTCGCGGAGTACCGCATCGACGAGCAGCTGATGAAGGCTCTCGACCGCAAGGTCTACCTGCCGTCGGGCGGCTCGCTCGTCATCGATCGCACGGAGGCGATGACTGTCGTCGACGTCAATACGGGCAAGTTCACCGGCCAGGGCGGCAACCTCGAGCAGACGGTCACGCGCAACAACCTCGAGGCCGCGGAGGAGATCGTCCGGCAGCTGCGCCTGCGCGACATCGGCGGCATCATCGTCGTGGAC
>CAYFLP010000110.1:0-8209 GCA_964344045.1 uncultured Bifidobacteriaceae bacterium | reverse complement strand
TCGATGCGCGCGCAGCCGAGCTCATCGAGCGCGCGGAGCAGATCCGGGATGCGTCGTGACGGCCCATCCCGAGGTGAGCGTCATCGTCATCTCGTACAACGATGCCAAGCGCGTGGCCAGGGCCATCGAGTCCGTGCAGCGCCAGACCTTGCGCAACCTTGAGATCATCGTGGTCGACGATGCGTCGACCGATGCGACGGCGGCCGTGGTCGCGGCCATAGCCGAGGCGGATCCGCGCGTGCGCTACGTCTGCCTGGACGAGAACTCCGGCGGCTGCAGCGCACCGCGCAACCGGGGCATGGCCGAGGCGCGTGCCCCATGGGTCATGTTCTGCGATTCCGATGACGAATACGAGCGCCATGCGGTCAAGAACCTCCTGCTGGCTGCGGAGCGACTCGACGCCGACGTGGTCTGCGGCTGCGCGGTGCGCGTCGACGTGGCCACCGGCAGGCGCGAGCGCTGGCGCAGCGAACTCCACCAGGACGAACTGGCTGCCGAGGGCCTGCGCGCGTTCCCCGAACTGCTCTACGACACGATCTCGGTCAACAAGATCTACCGGCGGGCGCTGCTCGAGCGCCATGGCCTGGCATTCCCCGTCGGGCTGCTCTTCGAGGACCAGCTGTTCACCCTGCAGGCCATGGCGCTCGCCGATCGCGTCGCTGTCATCCCCGAGGATGTCTACTACTGGTACGTCGATCGGCAGGCCGGCGAGAAGTCGATCACCCAGAGCCGCGTCGAGATCCGCAACGTCGAGAGCCGCATGGAGGTCAACCGGCGCATCGACGCGTTCCTGGAGGCCTTCGGCGATCCGGGCCTTCGGCAGGTCAAGGACATCAAGTTCCTGCGCCACGACCTGCACCTGTACCTCGTCTCGATCCTCGACAGCGACGACGAGACGGCGCAGGCGCTCGCGGTCCGCCTGGCCGACTACGCACGCACGGCCAACCTCGAGGCGGCCTGGCAGGTGCGGCCGATGACCAGGGTCGCGCTGTACCACCTGCTTGCCGGCGACCTCGACCACCTTCGCTCGGCGATGCGGTTCCTGCGCTGGGGGTCCATCGTCGACGCGCCGGTCAGGATGGTCGATGGGCGGCAGTTCTGGTCGTGCGAACACCTCGCACAGGGGCCCGAGATTGCCGGGCACTCAGCTGCGGAGTGGCTCGACGTCAGCTCGCTGGACCTCCTCGGGGTGCCGTTCTCGCAACGGCGCTACTCGCACCGCGTGACGCAGGCTCTGGCGGGCGACGGGCACCTGGTGCTGCGAGGTACGACCGTCGACTATGCGGGCGACGTCGATGCCGATGCCACAGGCATCTGCGTGCGGCTCGTCACCGCACAGGGCCGGGCCGTTGCGGAGGCGCCTGCGCGCTGGTCCGGCCGCCACGACGCGACGTTGGAGTGGGAGACCACCGGGCCGCTGCGCCGCATGCGACCGCACGGGCTCGAGCCGGCGGACAAGGGTGCGGTGTGCGTCGTCATCCAGCGAGCGGGCGAGGAGAACGCCACGAACGCGCGGGGCCATGCGGCAGGTCTGCAGTGCGCAGCGATCGCCTGCCCGGGCGGCGGCTCGGTCGAGCTCACCTCGCTGGAGTACGGCGGCCTGGGCTGGAGGGCTGTGCAGGCGGCCCCGACGGCCGGCCGGGCAGCGGCCTGGCGCCAGCGACTTCGCCCGCTGGCCGTGCGCCTGGGCGGGCTGCTCCCGCGCTCGGGCTTCGTCCTCGTCGACGCGAGCGGCGGCCGCCAGCCGTCCGGACGGGTCCTGGCCATCGCCGACGCCCTGCGCGCCGAGGAATTCGGCCTGGGCCAGGTGTGGGTCGACCGCGCAGGGAGCATCGATGCCCCCGACGGCGTGACGGTCGTGCAGCAGGGCACGCTGCGCCACTCGTGGCTCGCGGCGCGCGCACGGGTGCGGCTGAGTGACTACTTCCCGGAGCAGACGTCGCTGCGCGGTGGCCTGGCCGTGGCGACGGGGCGAGCGCCCCGCGTGGCCCGCGAGGGCCTCGATGACCCGTCCGTGCTGGTCGACAAGGCTGCCGTGCGCCAGGTGCGCGCGCGTGCGAACGGGTGCGACCTCGCCCTGGCCAGCGGCCCGGCGGACGCTGACGCCCTGCGCTCGGCGCAGGCCTTCCGCGGCGAGGTGCTGCTCGTCGGGCTCCCCGAGCTACCGACGGCCACGGGCGACCTCGGAGTGCGCACGGATCGACCCCTCGTGATCTACGCCCCGGCACCGCGGGATGACGGCAGCGTGGACTTCGATGCAGATGCCTGGGCTGCCGCGCTGGGCAATGACTGCTACCTGGTGATCTGCACCCCGCCCCGCACGGCCATCGACGTGCCGAACCGGCTCCGGTTCGCCATCCGCACCACCTCGGCAGATGCAGCCCCGTTCATCGCGGCGGCAGACCTGGTCATCGGCGACTACGGCCCCGCAGTGCCCTGGTCGGTCGCTGCGGGCAAGGCCCTCCTTGCCTACCTGCCGGACGAGAGCGAGTTCGTCGGCCGCCAGCACGGTACGTACGTCGACGTGCGCACGCTTGCTCCCGCGTCGGCGTCGATGGACGCACTCGTGGGCGAGGTGCGTGCGTGGCTGGCCGGCACCGACGGCCAGGAGGCCTTCTTCGCATCCCGAGCTGCCTACCGGCCCGCGTGGTGCGGCGAAACTGTGGGCAGTGAAGCCGCTCGTGACGCGGCACGGAGGATCGTCGCGGCAGCAGGGGGCGGTACCCGATGACGGCCCCGCGCATAGTGATCATCGCCAACAACATCGATGAGGTGGGCGGGGCCCAGCGGGTCGTCCACGTCGTGGGCGAGGGCCTGGCGCGCCGTGGTTACGAGGTAGAGCTCGTCGGCGTCGCTCCCGTCGAGCCGCGCCATGAGTTCATCGCAGACCCGTCCTATGTCCGGCACGTGCTGATGTCAGCGCCCTGGCCCGCGCCCTCGCCGCAGCACGAGGCCGCTCGTGCCCGGCTGCGCGCCGAAGCAGTAGACCGGCTGGGCGCCGTGCTGGGCACGGGCCGGCCCGGGGTCATCGTCACGGCGCAGCTGTGGGCCATGGAGCACGTGGCGGAGGTCCCGCACGACGAGTGGGCGGTGATCGGCCAGTACCACTCCTCGTACGCGGCGGCCCGCCAGGGACGCGACTGGGCCCGTGCCATGGAGCTGTATCGCGATGTCGATGCCTTCACCCTGCTCACGCCGGAGGATGCCCGTCGGTTCCGGCAGGACGGGCTGAACAACACCTCGTGGCTGCCGAATCCGCTGGCGCTATGGCCCGAGGCCCCCGTCGCGGGCAGTGCTCGCCAGGTGACCTATGTCGGCCGGCTGTCGAGCGAGAAGGGCGTGCGCTTCCTCCTCGATGCCTGGGCCCACGTGGCCAAGGCGTGGCCCGACTGGTCGCTGCGCCTGGTGGGCTCGGGCCCGGACGAGAAGGCCCTGCGCAAGCAGGCAGCCGCGCTGGAGTCCGCCCATGGCGACCTGCGCATTGCCTTCGAGGCGCCCGTCACCGATGTCCTCGGCGTATACGCGGATGCCGGCATCGTCGTGCTTCCCTCCCTGACCGAGGGCCTGCCCCTGGTGCTCGCCGAGGCCATGGCCTGCGGGCTGCCGTGCATTGCAGCGAACTGCTCGCCGGGGGTGGCCCTGCTTGCCGAGGACGGCGCCGCGGCGCGATTGGCGCCGCGCGGCAATGCCACCGCCCTGGCCGACGCCATTGCATCGCTCATGGCCGACCCGCAGGGCAGGAGCGAGCTCGGGCAGCGCGCGCGCCGGGCGATGGAGCCGTACCGGCTGGATGCCGTCCTCGACCGCTGGGAACGGCTCCTCGCCGCGGTGCTCCGGTGACGGCTGCATCTAGGCTGACCGCATGAGCGGCCTGTGGTTCAACCTGCTCGTCGTGCTCTTCTTCATCCTGCTCGGCGGCTTCTTCGCGGCAGCCGAACTCGCGCTGATCTCGCTGCGCGAATCCCAGGTGCAGCGCCTCGGCGAGCAGGGCCGCCGCGGACGCCGGCTCCAGGCCCTGGCGCAGAACCCGAATCGGCTCCTAGCGGCCGGCCAGGTGGGCGTGACCTTGGCGGGCTTCGTCTCAGCCGGCTTCGGCGCGGCCGAAGTGGCTCCCATGATCAGTCCATGGCTCGTCGACCTCGGCATGAGCCCGGGCGTGGCCCGCACGGTCACGTTCATCGGCGTCACGGTCGTCATCGCATTCGTCGCCCTCGTGCTCGGCGAGCTGGTGCCCAAGCGCATAGCCCTGCAGCGCATGGAATCCGTCGCCATGTTCACGGCGACGCCCATCTACGTCATCTCGCGCATCTTCCGGCCCTTCATCGCGGCGCTGTCCTGGTCGACCAATGCGGTCGTGCGCATCCTGGGCATGGACCCGCACGAGGGCAAGGAGCAGATCAGCGGCGAGGAGCTGCGCGGGCTGGTGGCGACGCACGAGGACCTCACGATGGAAGAGCGCGAGCTCATCGAGGACGTGTTCGACGCAGGCGACCGCGAACTCCGCGAGGTCATGGTGCCCCGCACGGAAGTGGACTTCCTCGATGGCTCCATGCCGGTGTTCAAGGCCGTGAAGTTCATCGCCGACCGCCCGCATAGTCGCTATCCCGTCATCCGCGACAGCGCCGATGACGTCATCGGGTTCGTCCACGTGCGCGACATCCTCGCCCCCGACCTTGCGGAGCGGTCGATCCGGGTCGCCGATCTCGCGCGGCCCATTGCCTTCTTCCCCGGCAGCAAGCAGGTCCTCAGCACGCTGACCGAAATGCGGCGGCTGCGCCAGCATGTGGCCATCGTGCGCGACGAGTACGGCGGAACTGACGGCATCATCACGATGGAGGATCTCGTCGAGGAGCTCGTCGGCGATATCGAGGACGAATACGACGTCACGCGGGTCGACCCCGTCGCCGCCGGCGGCTTCGGGATCAGCGTCGTCGACGGACTGATCAACCTCGAGGACTTCAGCGACCTGACGGGCATCCGGCTGCCTGAGGGCCCGTACGAGACTGTCGCCGGGTTCATCGTGGCCCAGCTCGGCCGGGTGGCGCGCATCGGCGACCGCGTGGAAGCAGGTGCCCACGGCCTCGAGGTGACCGAGCTCGATGGCCGGCGCGTGGCACGCGTGCGAGTCGAACCGCTCCCGAAGCCGCCGGCGGGCGATACGACACAATGACGCCATGCCTCCCGCAGCACCCGTGAAGCCCGCGCGTCCGTCCAGCGATGCACCCGGCCGGGTCCTGTCCGGTATCCAGCCGACCGCGGACTCGTTCCACATCGGCAACTACCTCGGAGCCCTGCGCAATTGGATCGCGATGCAGGACACGCATGACTGCTACTACTGCGTGGTCGACCAGCACGCGATCACGGTCGATCACGATCCGCAGCTCCTGCGCGACCGCACCTATGCCTCCTTCGCGCAATTGCTGGCGATCGGCCTCGATCCGCAGAAGTGCACGGTGTTCGTGCAGAGCCAGGTTCCCGAGCACAGCCAGCTGGCGTGGGTCCTGGAGTGCCAGACCGGCTTCGGCGAGGCCGGACGCATGACACAGTTCAAGGACAAGTCGCAGAAGGGCGGCGCCGATCGCTCGACGGTCGGGCTCTTCACCTACCCGATCCTGCAGGCGGCCGACATCTTGATCTACCAGGCCGATGCAGTGCCGGTGGGCGAGGACCAGCGCCAGCACCTCGAGCTCACCCGCGACCTGGCACAGCGCTTCAACGCCAAGTTCGGCGAGACCCTGACGGTGCCCGAGGCCATGATCGTCAAGGAGACCGCCAAGATCGTCGACCTGCAGGACCCGACGGCGAAGATGAGCAAGTCCAGCCCCGCAGGCTGCGTGTTCCTCCTCGACGACGACAAGGCCCTGACCAAGAAGATCAAGAGCGCCGTCACCGACTCCGAGCGCGACATCGTGTTCGACACCGAGCGCAAGCCCGGGGTCTCGAACCTGCTGTCGATGCAGCAGGCCCTCACGGGGAAGGGCATCGACGAGCTCGTCGCGGGCTATGAGGGCCGCGGCTATGGCGACCTCAAGGGCGAGACGGCGGAGATAGTTGTCGAGTTCGTCCGGCCCATCCGCGAGCGGGTAGCCGAGCTGATGTCCGATCGGGCCGAGCTCTCCCGGCTGATGTCGATAGGGGCGCACAAGGCCCGGGCGACCGCGGGCGAGACCCTGGCGGCCGTCTACGACAAGGTGGGCTTCATCCCGCTCGGCTAGCGGCCGGCGTGGCGCCCGCGGTAGCGGCCCATGCGCTGGCGCACCAGCATGAAGCCGCCGGCGGCGAGCGCGGCGACGATCAAGAACGCGGCGCCGTAGGTGATCGCCGATGCCGTGGAAGTGGGCTGCGCGAGCACGGCGGCCGTGGTGGGGTCACCGCCCTCTGCGGTCGTACTCGCCCCGGCCGAAGCACCCTCCCCGTGCACGGCGCCCGCTGTCGGATCTCCCTCGGATCGGGTGGCAGCAGTCGCGTCCGGCGACAGGGGGTCGACCAGGGTGCCGATCGGGGTCACCTTGTCGTGGTTCTTGAAGCCCCAGCGCAGGAGCTTGCGCGCGGCTGCCTCGGTCGACTCATGGATGCCCATCATCGTCACGATCAGCGAGGTGCCGCCGCGCGTCGCGGTGCCCACGTAGGTGCGGCCCGCCTCGCTCGTGAAACCGGTCTTGAGCCCGGTGATTCCCGTGAACCCGCTCAGCAGGAGCCGGTTGGTGTTGTGGATGGGGTGCTCGCCCTTGCCCTTGACGTCGGGGAACTCGTACTCGGCGGTGCCGGCGTACGTGCGCACCTGCGGCAGCTGCATGGCCGCCCGGCCGATGAGGGCGAGGTCGTACGCGCTGGAGACCTGACCCTTGTGGTCGAGGCCATTGGGGCTCTTGGCAACCGTGTCACGGGCCTGGAGGCCGGCCGCGACGGCGTTCATCTGGCGCACCGTCTTCTTGACGCTGCCATTGGCCTGCGCGACTCCGATGGCAGCGTCGTTGGCACTGGGCAGGAAGACCGCGTACCACAGCTGCTCGAGGGTGTATGGCCGCCCGACTTTCAGGCCGACCCGGCTTCCCTCCGAGTAGGCGGCCTTGGGGGTGGCTACCCAGGTCTGGTCGGGGCTGGTCTGGGGGATGACGGTCAGTGCGGTGAGGGTCTTCAGGGTGCTCGCGGGAGCCCGCTGCACGTGTGCGCCCTTGGCGGCCAGGACTTCGCCCGTGGTCGCATCGGCCAGGACCCAGGTCTGCGCCCAGACGTCGGGGAGGGGCTTGGCGCCGGGCCCCAGCTGGACCGTGCGGTGCGTCGAGGCAAGCTGCTCTCCGCCGATCGTGTCGGCCTGGGCAGGTGCAGCCAGGATCCCAGTACCGCCGAGTGCCGCGCAGCAGGCGGCAGCCAGGGCAAGCGAACGGGAGGGGAGGCGCATGATCCCCGATGCTAGGCGATGGGCTACTTGCGGAAGATCAGGGCGCGCTTGACTTCCTGGATCGCCTTGGTGACCTCGATGCCGCGCGGGCAGGCGTCGGTGCAGTTGAAGGTCGTGCGGCAGCGCCACACGCCCTCCTTCTCGTTGAGGATCTCCAGGCGCTGCTCGCCGGCGGAGTCGCGGCTGTCGAAGATGAAGCGATTCGCTGCCACGATCGCGGCCGGCCCGAAGTACTGGCCATCCGTCCAGTAGACCGGGCAGGAGGTCGTGCAGCAGGCGCACAGGATGCACTTGGTGCCGTCGTCGAAGCGGGCGCGGTCCTCGGCGGACTGCAGGCGCTCGCGGCTGGGCTCGTGGCCCTCGGCGATGAGGAACGGCATCACGGAGCGGTATGCGGCGAAGAAGGGATCCATGTCGACGACGAGGTCCTTCTCGAGCGGCAGGCCCTTGATCGGCTCGACCGTGATCGGCTTGGAGATGTCGAGATCCTTCACCAGGGTCTTGCAGGCGAGCCGGTTGCGTCCGTTGATCCGCATGGCATCGGAGCCGCAGATGCCATGCGCGCACGAGCGGCGGAAGGTGAGGCTGCCGTCGATCTCGCCCTTGATCTTCTCCAGGGCGGTGAGGACGCGGTCGGTCGGGTAGAGCGCCACCGTGTAGTCGACCCAGTGCGGCTCGGAGTCGAACTCCGGCTGGAACCGGCTGATGCGGAACGTGACATCGGTGGCCACCGGTGCGACGGTGGCGGGAACCTCGACAGTGGCAGTCATCAGTACTTACGCTCCATCGGCTGGTAACGGGTGACGG
>CAYFLP010000109.1:4186-8377 GCA_964344045.1 uncultured Bifidobacteriaceae bacterium | reverse complement strand
GGGCACCCGGCCGATCCGCGCTCGCGCGAGACCCTCCTGGCCGCCGGCTACCCGGGCTGGGATCACCAGGCGCGCCAGATCACGCCGAACTGGTTCGCCGCCATCGACCTCGCGCTCGCCATGGACGAGGCGAACTACGCCGACCTCGAGCGCCTGATCTCGCGCAGCGGCCAGGAGACCGAGCTGCGCATGATGCGGTCCTTCGATCCTGGGCTCGCCCACCTGGCCGAGCCGAGTGCCGGCCTGGACGTTCCTGACCCCTACTACGGCGGGCCCGAGGGCTTCGTCGAGGTCCTGGCGATGGTCGAGCGAGCCGCGGACGGGCTGCTGGCCGAACTGCCTGCGCGCCTTGCCTAGGCGCGTGCGGGACCCTCACCCCAGCGGTTGGCCGGCTTCGAGCCCGTCACGTAGAAGACGAACAAGATGACCGAGCCGATGCAGCAGACGATGCTCAGCAGGCCGCCCCACAGCAGCCACCATCCTGAGTGATCACCGTCGTGGAGTCGACGTACCGCGACCGCGAGGGAGGGCAGCACGACTGCGAGGAACCATAGGAACGACAGGACGCCGACACCTTGGTTCACCAGCGGGATCACTTGATTGTTGAACACGATCTCCTGGGTACTGCCACCGATGTGCAGGCCGATGACGTTGTCGATGATGTTCAAGATCAGCGAGATGATGAAGTTGAACAGGACCCACCACCAGAACTCCGAACGCGACGCTCGGCCGCTGAAGTTCACATAGTTGCGAAAGACATGTGAAATCGACTGCCCAAAGCCCATCTCGTTCTCCTGAGAGCGGGCGCACTGATCGTGCGCGATGGGCACAGTCTTGGGCAAAACCCGCTGACGATGGCCAGAATGCAGGAATTCGCCACTGCGGCCGTACGTGGTCCAGCCCCGTCGGATGGACGGCCGAGGGCAAGCGAAAGGCCCGCCCAGGAGCCTGGGCGGGCCTTCGCGATATCGCTAGGCGGTGGGAGCAGCGTCGCCGTACTGGTTGGGGCCGGGCGACGACGGCATCGCCCAGAAGATGATCAGGATGATCGTGCCGATGCAGGGCAGGAGCAGGAGCAGCTGGAGCCAGCCCGACTTGCCCGTGTCATGCAGACGGCGGCAGCCGACGGCCAGGGTCGCCAGGGTCAGGATGATCCAGACGATCCACGCGATGACGCCGATGCCCCATGAACCGCGGACCATGTTCTCAATGATCGAGACCACGAAGTTGATGATGACGATGAACAGGTACCACCACCAGAACTCCGACCGCGAGGCGCGGCCTTCGAAGTTCGAGAGGTTGCCGAATACATGCGAGATTGCCTGTCCGAAACCCATGTGCTGCTCCCCAACGGTGGCGCACTGGTCGTGCGCGAACAGGCACATTCTTGGGCATGCACGGCCTGAACTCACGCATTTCCACTAGATGAAGTGGCGTTCCGCCACGATCGGTGCACAGCCGGCAAGGCAACAGGGCAGAAAGGCGGATCTACGAAGCGCGGGGGCCATACTGATTGTCGCCCGGAGTGCCGTCGAGGAGCCACAGGACCAGCAGGGCGATGTTTCCGCACGGCACGACCCAGAGCAGCATGAGCCAGCCCGACTGCGCCCTGTCATGCAGGCGACGCACGCCGACCGCGATGGTCGGAAGCAGCAGTGCCAGGTTGACCGCGATCGTGAGCACGAGGAAGAGCCACATCAAGATCATCACGAAGGCATTCGCCGAGCCCTCGGACGACAGTGAGGCGCCGAGGAACATGAAGATGACGAACGGGATGTAGAAGACCAGGTTCACCAGCACCGTGAACAGGTAGAACCACCAGAATTCCGAGCGGGAGGCGCGGCCCTGGAAGTCGGCGTACTTGCCCAGCACGGTCTTGACGGCTGTGGTGAATGACATGACGGACCCCTGGGCCTCTAGGCGACGAAACAGCAGGAATCCTGCCCCATCGGACCTCTCGCGGCAATGACGGCCCGCGCGCGAGGCCTTTCGCGCGCCTGGGCACTATGCAACGATGGGCCGCTGTCCGGCGGGAGCATGCCGGGCAGGCACCACTCATGGAGGAGTCACATGTCTTACCCCGCAGCACCCACCCCGAGCGCCGCAGGCGGCCAGCAGCAGAACGGCATGGGCACGGCCGCCCTTGTCATGGGCATCCTGCAGTTCTTCTGCCTCGGCATCATCGGCTCGATCCTGGCGATCATCTTCGGCAAGATCGGCATGAACAAGGCCGATCAGGGCCTCGCCACGAACCGTGGCGTTGCCAAGGCCGGATTCATCCTCGGCATCATCGGCGTGATCTTGTCGGTCATCGGCATCATCATCTGGATCATCGTCATGGCGGCCGCCGCTGCCAACGGCAGCCTGGAGATCACCACGAGCTGATCCCTCGATCACTTCGCACGACGAAGGGGCGCGGCCAGTTGGCCGCGCCCCTTCGTCGTGTCGTGCTTAGGTCAGCTGGCGACAACCGCGAGCGAGACGTTCGCAGAGACGTTGCCGTGGATGGCAACCTTCGCACTGTGCTTGCCGGTCGACTTGATCGGCGAGCCCAGGGTGATGGCGCGCTTCTCGAGCACCGGGCCACCGGCAGCCTTGATCGCCGAGGCGACATCGGCGACCGTGACCGAGCCGAACAGCTTGCCGTTCTCGCCGGCCTTGGCGGGCACGGTGATGGTCATCGACTCGAGCTGCTGCTTGATCTCGTTGGCGTGGGTGAGGTCGCGCACCTCGCGCACCTTGCGGGCGCGCTTGATCTGGGTGACCTGCTTCTCGCCGCCACGGGTCCATGCGATGGCGAAGCCGCGGGGCAGGAGGAAGTTGCGGCCGTAGCCGTCCTTCACCTCGACGATGTCGCCTGCGGCACCGAGGCCGGAGACTTCCTGAGTGAGAATGAGCTTCATTGCTGGTTCTTCCTGTTCTGCTTCGCTTAGCGCGTGGCGGTCGAGTAGGGGAGAAGTGCCACCTCGCGGGCGTTCTTGACCGCCATGGCGATGTCGCGCTGATGCTGGGTGCAGTTGCCGGTCACGCGACGCGCGCGGATCTTGCCGCGGTCGGAGATGTACTTGCGCAGCAGGTTGACGTCCTTGTAGTCGATGTGCTTGACGCCCTGCTTGCAGAACGGGCAGGCCTTCGCCTTGATGGGCTTGTTGCGGAGCGCGGCTGCCTGCCGGCTCTTGGACTCACGTGCCATGGTGTTGCTCCTTGTTCATTAAGTTCAGTACGTGCCTTGCGGCACCACGCTGTCTGGTTGTCTGCGGTTTCTGGGCCGTCTGCTGAGCGGCTTAGAAGGGGGGCTCGTCGAAGCCAGCGCCACCCGAGGGGCCCGAGGCCCACGGATCATCGGCCGGCGCGAAGCTTCCGCCACCGCCGCCACCGTTGGCACCGCCGCCGAAGCCGCCCTCGCCACGCTGGACGCGGTTGACCTTGGCGGTCGCGTAACGCAGTGCGGGGCCGACGTCGTCGACCTCCACCTCCATCACGGTGCGCTTCTCGCCCTCGCGGGTCTCGTACGAGCGCTGCTTCAGGCGACCGGTCACGATGACGCGAGTGCCCTTGGTGAGCGACTCGGCCACGTTCTCGGCGTACTGGCGCCACACGCTGCACCGCATGTAGACGGGCTCGCCGTCCTTCCACTCGTTCGATGCCTTGTCCAGGTAACGCGAGCTGGACGCGACAGTGAACGAGGCGACCGCGGCACCACTGGGGGTGAACCGCAACTCGGGGTCGTTGGTGAGGTTGCCCACCACCGTGACCACGATGTCGCCGGCAGCCATTACTCGGCTCCCGCCGCGGCGGTCTGCTTCTCGATGGCGCGGGTGACCTTGGTGCGCATGACAGCCTCGTTCAGCGAGAGCTGGCGGTCGAGCTCGGCAACGGCGGCCGGGGTCGCGACCAGGTCGAGCACGGCGTAGATGCCGTCGCCCTTGTGGTTGATCTCGTAGGCGAGGCGACGACGGCCCCACACATCGACCGAGTTGACGGTGCCACCGTCAGCGCGGACGACGTTGAGGAACGCCTCCAGGCTGGGAGCGATGGTCTTCTCTTCCAGGTCGGGATCCAGGATCACCATGACCTCGTAATGACGCATGTACAACCCACCTCCTTCGGACTAAGCGGCCACGGTCTCTCCGTGGCAGGAGGGTGAAATGCGTGTGTCGGCGAACCGACAGCCCCGGAAGACTACCTGCT
>CAYFLP010000109.1:0-4086 GCA_964344045.1 uncultured Bifidobacteriaceae bacterium | reverse complement strand
GAGGAACTCGGGCTCGCGGTCGCCTAGCATCGGGGGGTGCGGATAGTCACCTGGAACGTCAACTCCATCGGAGCCCGGCTCGACCGGGTGACGGCGTGGCTAGAGCTCCACCGTCCCGACGTGGTGGCGCTGCAGGAGCTGAAGTGCACCGACGAGGCATTTCCCGCGCTGCCGATCCAGGCTCTCGGGTACGAGGTGGCGACGTGGGGCACCGGGCGCTGGAACGGGGTCGCGCTGCTCTCGCGCGTGGGGCTGGCCGATGTTCGCCGCGGCCTCGATGAGCAGCCCCTGTACGAGGACGCCCTGGAGCCGCGCGCGATCGGCGCGACCTGCGGTGGGGTCCGGGTCTGGGGGCTCTACGTGCCCAATGGACGCGAGCCCGACCACGATCACTTCCGATACAAGCTCGACTGGTTCCGCGCCCTGAAGTCGACCGTGGCCGCAGAGCTGGCGGCAGATCCGTCCCTTCCTGTCGCTGTCATCGGCGACTTCAACGTCGCTCCCACCGATGAGGATGTCTGGGACATCGCGAAGTTCGCCGACTCCACTCATGTGACGCCCGAGGAGCGCGCTGCCCTGGCAGACCTGCGCTCCATCGGCCTGGCCGACGTCATGCCCCGGGCCTTGAAGGGCAGTCCGTACACGTTCTGGGACTACCGGCAGGCTGCATTCGGACGCGGCTGGGGCATGCGCATCGACCTGGTCTACGCGAACTCGCCGTTCGTCGACCGCGTCGCCGACTGCTGGATCGACCGCGAGGAACGCAAGGGCAAGGGCGCGTCCGATCACGCACCCGTAGTCGTGGACCTTAAGGACTGACGTGGCCCTCGCCGTCCGAGCCATCACGGCCGACCAGCATGCCGCCTGGGTCTCCGGCCGACCTTTCACGTCATTCCTGCAGCTGCCCGAGTGGGGGGCAGTCAAGGTCGGGTGGCGCAGCGAATCGATCGGCTGGTTCGACGGCTCGCGGCTCGTCGGCGCTGGCCTCGTGCTCTACCGGCCGGTGCCCCGGCTGCCGCAGCGATCCCTGGCCTACCTGCCCGAGGGACCCGATATCGACTGGGCCGGCACCGAGCACCCGCACCTGTCGCTCAACGACTGGCTCGCTCCGCTGCTGTCGCATGCCCGCGGCAACGGTGCCTTCAGCGTGAAGATGGGGCCGCCCGTCGCGATTCGCCACTGGGATACCGAGGCAGTGAAGTCAGCCCTCGCGGCCCGCAAGGAAGCTGCGCCCGGTGCGCCCGACCGGCTCGGCGAGGTTCCGGCGACCTGGACCAGTGCACCGGCCGTGGCCTTGGTCGGCCGGCTGTCGGCATCGGGCTGGACCCAGCAGCCGAGCACGGGAGCCGGCTTCGGCGACGTGCAGCCGCGATTCGTCTTCCAGGTACCACTTGCCGAGCGCTCACTCGATGATGTCTTCGCCGGCTTCAACCAGCTGTGGCGGCGCAATATCCGCAAGGCCGAGAAGGCTGGCGTGACGGTGCGACAGGCGACGCGAGCCGACCTCGGCGCATTCCACGAGGTCTACGTCGAGACAGCTGCACGCGACCACTTCACCCCGCGCGGGCAGGTGTACTTCGAGCGCATGTGGGATGCGCTGAACTCGCGCGAGGAGCGCATGCGCCTGTACGTCGCTGAGCATGAGGGGCACGTCGCCGCAGCCACGATCATGGTGACCGTCGGCACCCATGCCTGGTACTCCTACGGCGCTTCCACCACTGCTGACCGCGACGTGCGGCCGAGCAACGCACTGCAGTGGCGCATGATCAGCGATGCGCACGCCATGGGCTGCAGCGTCTACGACCTGCGCGGCATCGCCGACACACTCGACCCGGAGCATCACCTGTCGGGACTCGTGCAGTTCAAGGTCGGCACGGGTGGCTTCGCGCAGGAGTACGTGGGGGAGTGGGACTACGAGCTACGGCCGCTGTGGGCCAAGGCGTTCCGGGCGTACCAGTCCCGCCGCGGATAACGGAGGAATCAGGATGACGTTCTCGCTCACGATCGATGCAGGCGCCTGGCGCACGCACCAGGATTCCGTTGCCAGCGCCGTGCTCAGCGCAACCGGCGAGCCGCTCGTGCCCGTCATCAAGGGCAATGGCTACGGCCTTGGCCAGCGACTGCTGGCCAACGAGGCCGTGCGCCTGGGCGTCGACACCGTCGCGGTGGGAACCGTCTTCGAAGTCGACTCCGTTGCCGAGTTCGGCTCCTACGACATCGTCGTGCTCGAGCCCTTCGATCCGCGCGACGCGTTAGCGGCCGAGGCCTGGTGGCAACTGGGCACCAAGCTGCACGCCGGACGCGTCATTCGCACGGTCTCCTCACGCGAGGCGCTCATGGCCCTTGCCAGCGGCGAGGGCTCCGTGCGCGTCCTGCTCGAAGCGCAGACCTCGATGCACCGCTTCGGGTTCGACGAGGCCGAGATGCTGCGGATCCTCGCCGACTCCGCGGTCCGCGAGGCACTCGCACGCGGTCGCGTCCTGATCGACGGACTCGCCCTGCACCTGCCGCTCGCCCAGCCGGCCGACGAGATCACGCCGCGCGGTGTCACGACCGGCACTGCCAAGGTCCGCGAGGTGGTGCGCTGGGCGGGCCTATGGCAAAGCGAGACGGCGGTGTGGGACGGGCACAACTCCCCGGCGAGCCGGGTGTGGGTCTCGCACCTCGACGACGCCGAGCTCGCCGCCGTCGTCGGCTCGCTCGACGAGCTGCACCTGCGCCTGCGCACCGGCACCCGGCTGTGGCTGGGCAAGCGTTCGGCACTGCAGGCGGCCGGCACCGTCCTGGCCGTCCACCCGATCAGCGAGGACGTGCACGTCGGCTACCGGCAGCGCACCGGACCGAAGGACGGCACCCTGGTCGTGGTGTCAGGGGGCACCTCGCATGGCATCGGCCTCAGCGCTCCCACCCCGGCAGCGAGCCTGCGCCAGCGCGTGGTCACGGCGGGAACCGGCGCACTCGATGCGGCCGGACGCGCGCTGTCGCCCTTCAGCTGGGCCGGCAAGCAGCGCTGGTTCGCCGAGCCGCCGCACCAGCAGGTATCGATGGTCTGGCTGCCGAAGGGCTGCCTGATCCCGGCGGTCGGCGATCGCATGCCCGTCGACGTCCGCTTCACGACCTCGCGTTTCGATGCCATCCGCGGACTGTGACCTCGTCAGAGTAGGCCGAACTCCCCGGCCGCTTCCGTGAGCTCGGCCCGTGCCTGCGGATGGGCCGCGTGCTGGATGATGTTCCTCGCCTGCTCGGACTGACTGCGGCCGAGCACGTGGGCCAGGCCGTTCTCGGTCGCGACCCAGCTGTGCTGGAAGCTCGTCACCGGCTCGGTCACCTTCGGCACGATCGTCGACACGTTCGCCTTCGGATGCCACGACGGCAGCGCGATGAACGACTGGCCTCCGCGCGAATGCAGGGCGCCCACGATGAAGTCCGTTGAGCCGCCGAAGCCGGAGTAGATGCGGCCCTTGACGCGACTGGCGTTCGCCTGGTCGAACAGGTCGACCTGCAGCGCGCCATTCACGCTGGTCATCTGGCCCTGGCGCGAGATCATGCCCGGATCGTTGGTCTTCTCCGTGCGCAGCATGCGCACGCGCCGGTTCAGGTGCACCCAGTCGTACAGCTCGCGCGAGCCGAACAGGAACGACGACGTCAGCGGGATCTCGTCATTGAGGCAGCCGCGCTTGAACAGCTCGAGCACCCCGTCAGAGAACATCTCGGTCCAGACCCGCATGCCGCGGTGCTTCGTCAGCGATGCCAGGACAGCGTCCGGCACGCCGCCGATGCCCAGCTGCAAGGTCGAGTTGTCGTTGATGCGAGCCGCGATCTGCTGGCCGATGGCTTCCGACAGGGCATCGACGGGGCCCGGGTCGTGGGTCGCCAGCGGCTCGTCGACCTCGATCACGTAGTCGATCTCGTGCTCGTAGATCTGCGCATCCCCGTAGGTGTAGGGCATGCCCGGGTTCGCCTGCGCGATGACCAGGCCGCCGCGCTCGTGGGCCGCCTCGATGGCGGCCGGCAGCACGTTCACCTCGGTGCCGAGGCTCACCGTGTCGAAGCGTGGGGAGGAGGTGTGCAGCAGCACGATGTCGG
>CAYFLP010000108.1:0-8381 GCA_964344045.1 uncultured Bifidobacteriaceae bacterium | reverse complement strand
GTCCTCGACGAGGTCGAGGCCGCGCTCGACGACGTGAACCTGGGCCGGCTCATCGACATCATCGAAGAGCTGCGCGACAGTTCGCAGCTGATCGTCATCACCCACCAAAAGCGCACGATGGAGATCGCCGACGCCCTGTACGGCGTGTCGATGCGCGGCGACGGCGTCAGCCAGGTCATCGGCCAGCGGCTGCGCGACAGCGAGCCCGTCAGCGCCTAGGCGTCCCGCCCAGCGGGCGGTGGGGCGTGGCCTGGCTCCCTCGAGGAATGGAGCCGCACGCCGTCGCTCGCTGAGCGCAATGGGAGGATGGCCGGCATGGACTCGATCGTCTGGTACTTGCTGCTCGGCCTGGTCGCAGGCGTCATCACCGTCCTCGTCGCGGGTGCGCTCATGCGGCGCTCGCGCGGCGCATCCTCCGGTGGTCCGGCGACATCGGCTCCGACGTCCACCCCCCGCCCGGGCATCGACTATGCGCCCGGCGTGGGCGACGACGATTCGGTACCGCGGGATACCCCACGGCGCACCGTCGATGTCATCGAGGTGGGCGAGCCCCTGGCTGAGCCGGTCGCCTTCGAGACTGCCGACGTCGAGGAGCCGCACGCGCTCGTCGTGGAGGTCCCGAGCGACGCGGAGCTGGCGGCCCTGCTCGAGGTCGAGGTTCCCGAGCCTGCGACGGGGCGCATGCAGCGCCTGCGCGCTCGCCTGGCGCGCTCGCAGAACACCTTGGGCAAGGGCCTGCTCGCACTCTTGAGCCGCGACTCGATCGACGAGGCGACCTGGGAGGAGATTGAGGAGACCCTCCTGACCGCCGACCTCGGCGTCGCGCCGACTATGGAGCTGATGGACGCCCTGCGCACTCGCGTCCAGGTCGAGGGCGCGGGCGACCCGGCTGCGGTCCGCCGGATCCTCCACGAGGAACTCCTCGGGCTGGTCGACCCGGCGATGGACCGCACCGTGCGCGCCCAGCGCGTCGACGACCGTCCTGGCGTGGTCCTCGTCGTGGGAGTCAACGGCACCGGCAAGACCACGACCACCGGCAAGCTCGCCCGGCTCGAGGTGGCCCAGGACCGCACCGTGGTGCTGGGCGCGGCAGACACGTTCCGAGCGGCAGCAGCCGACCAGCTCCAGACCTGGGGCGAGCGAGTGGGCGCTGCGGTCGTGCGCGGTGCCGAGGGGGGCGATCCTGCCGCGGTCGCGTTCGACGCGGTGTCCGTGGGCCAGGAGTCCGGGGTCGACACCGTCATCATCGACACCGCCGGGCGACTTCACACCAAGACCGGCCTCATGGACGAGCTCGGCAAGGTCAAGCGCGTGGTCGAGAAGAAGTCGCCCGTCGACGAGGTCCTGCTGGTCCTCGATGCGACGACCGGCCAGAACGGCCTTATCCAGGCGCGCGTGTTCGCCGAGGTCGTCGATGTGACTGGCATCGTCCTCACCAAGCTCGACGGCACCGCTCGCGGCGGCATCGTCGTCGCCGTGCAGCGCGAACTGGGGGTTCCCGTGAAGCTCGTGGGCCTGGGCGAGGGCCCGGACGACCTGGCCCCGTTCGAGCCGGACGTATTCGTCTCTGCGCTGCTCGCCGAGTAGCCGCCAGCCCTCAGCCGCCCGCTGCCTGGCGCGTAACACGATGTTCACCTGGCGCGCGGTCATGTCATGAGTTCGTTACCGCGCAGGTGCCTCCACTGAAACCGCGCTGCTGAAACGTATCCCTCGCGAGGCGATCACCGCGAAGGAGGGATACGAGCATGGATTCCGCACTGAACTCAGGCGACACCGCCTGGCTGCTGACCTCAGCAGCACTGGTATTGCTCATGATTCCGGGCCTGGCCTTCTTCTATGGAGGCATGGTCAGGGTCAAGAGCGTGCTCAACATGCTGATGATGGTCATGGGGGCGCTGTTCGTCGTCGGCGTGCTGTGGGTCATCGTCGGCTACTCGATGTCATTCGGCGACTCATATGGGCAGCTGGGGCTGCTGGGCAACGTGACGCAGTACTTCGACCTGCAGGGCCTCATGGCGGACAACCCTGACGTGGCCTACCCGGCCATGGCCTTCGTTGCCTTCCAGGCCATGTTCGCCTGCATCACGGTCGGCCTCATCGCCGGTGCGGTGGCCGACCGCATGAAGTTCGCGGCCTGGATGGTCTTTGCCGGGATCTGGGCTCTCCTTGTCTACTTCCCCGTCGCGCACTGGGTCTTCAACCTCGCCGGCGACAACGGCGGCTGGATCTACAAGATGGGCGTGATCGACTTCGCGGGAGGCACCGCGGTGCACATCAACGCGGGCATCGCGGGTCTGGTGCTGGCGATCGTGGTCGGCAAGCGCCTGGGCTGGCCGAAGACCCCGATGCGCCCGAACAACCTCACTCTCGTGATGATCGGCGCGGGGCTGCTGTGGTTCGGCTGGTTCGGCTTCAATGCGGGCAGTGCGACCGCAGCCAACAATGCCGCCGCAGTCGCCTTCATCAACACGTTCGCAGCGACATGTGCAGCTGCCATCGGCTGGCTTGTCACGGAGAAGATCCGCGACGGGCACGCCACGTCGCTCGGCGCTGCCTCGGGCATCGTGGCCGGCCTCGTGGCGATCACCCCCGCGTGTGCTGCGGTGAGCCCCATCGGCGCGATGGCCATCGGCGTCATCGCCGGCGTCCTGTGCGCCCTGGCCGTCAGCCTGAAGTACAAGCTCAAGTACGACGATTCGCTCGACGTCGTGGGCGTGCACCTCGTGGGCGGCCTCACCGGCACCCTGCTCATCGGCCTCTTCGCCACGGCAGAGTCGCCCACGGGCATCGACGGCCTCCTGTACGGCGGCGGATTCGACCAGCTCGGCAAGCAGCTCGTCGGCGCGGGTGCCGTGCTGGGCTACTCACTGGTCATGACCGCGATCATCGCCGTGGTCCTGCGCGTCATCATGGGCCTGCGGATCACGGAGGACCAGGAGGTCGGCGGCATCGACCTGGCCGAGCACGCAGAGCAGGCGTACGAACTCACCGACGCGAGCGGCGGCGTGTTTGCCGGCATCGGCAAGGCATCGGTGCTCGCAGGGTCCAGCTACCAGGAGGAGGGTCGATGAAGCTCATCACCGCAATCATCAAGCCGTTCAAGCTCGAGGACGTGAAGTCCGCGCTGGAGGGCAAGGGCGTCGAGGGCATGACGGTGTCGGAGGCCTCCGGCTACGGGCGCCAGCGCGGCCACACGGAGGTGTACCGCGGGGCCGAGTACACCGTCGACCTCGTGCCCAAGGTGCGCCTGGAAGTCGTGGTCGACGACTCGGTCGCCGACTCGGTCGTCGAGGCGATCGTCGCGTCGGCGCAGACCGGACGCATCGGCGATGGCAAGGTATGGGTCGTGCCCGTCGATGCCCTCGTGCGAGTGCGCACGGGCGAACGCGGCTCCGCGGCGCTCTAGGAGGACATGCATGGATCCGCAGGAGTTCGCCTCCCAGCGGAATGACGTCGTGCGTCGGCCGGGCCTGGACGGGCCCGGCCGACGCGCTGCATTGACGCAGGCGACGGATGCCTGGCTGCAGGAGGTCTTCGCCTCGGCGGTCTCCGACGCCGCGGATCCGTTCTGCCTGGTTGCCGTGGGCGGCTACGGGCGCGGCGACCTCACCCTGGGCAGCGACCTCGACCTCCTCCTGCTCCACCGCGCTGCGCCCGTCGAGGCAGCACGTGTCGCCGACAAGATCTGGTATCCCGTGTGGGACACCGGCGTGCGGCTCGACCACAGCGTGCGCACGGTCAGCGAGGCCCGCCGCCTGGCGAGCGAGGACCTCAAGGTCGTCCTCGGCCTCCTCGACGCCCGCGTGGTCGCCGGCGATCCTCAGCTGGGCGAGCAGCTGTCGGGTGCGGCCTTGGCTGACTGGCGGGCCATGGCCGACCGGCGGCTTCCGGCCCTGCGATCGCTCGTCGTCGAGCGGCGTGAGCGCTTCGGCGATGCCTCTCAACTGCTCGAGCCGGATATCAAGGAGTCCTACGGCGGCCTGCGCGATGCGACCATCCTCGCCGGCGTGGCGGCCTCATGGGTCACCGACGTCCCTCATCCGCTCCTGCGCACGTCGGTCCCCACCCTGCTCGACGTGCGAGAGTCGCTGCATCGCATCACCGGCCGGCACCAGGACAGGCTCGTGCTCCAGGAGCAGGACATCCTGGCGAGCGATCTCGGCCTCGTCGATGCCGACCAGTTGCTGCGGATCGTGTACGACGCAGCGCGCGACATCGCTCACGCGAGCGACATCACCTGGCACCGGGTCGATCGGATGACGCGCGCACGTGCCAAGCGCACGTTTCGCCCCATCAAGCGCAAGCAGGTCAGTCGCCTGCCCCTTGCCGAGGGCGTGGTGATGCAGGACGGCGAGGCCGTGCTCGCCATGGATGCGCACCCCGAACGCGACCCGGGCCTGATACTGCGCATGGCCGCTGCGGCAGCGCAGGCGGGCATACCCGTGTCGCCGCATGCGGTCGACCGGCTGGAGAGCGAGGCGGTCCTGCCGGAGGTCCCCTGGAACCGCAGCACCCGCGAGGCCTTCGTCAGCCTGCTGGGCGCGGGCAGTGCACTGCCACAGGTGTGGGAGGCGCTCGACAGGTCCGGGCTCGTGGTGCGCCTGCTGCCAGAGTGGGACCCGGTGCGGTCACTGCCCCAGCGCAACTCCCTGCACACGTACACCGTCGACCGGCACCTGGTCGAGACCGCAGTGCAGGCAAGCGCCCTCACCCGCAACGTCGCTCGGCCCGACCTGCTGCTCGTCGGCGCGCTGCTGCATGACATCGGAAAGGGCCAGGGAGGCGATCACAGCACGACGGGTGCGCGGATCGCCGAGGGCATCGCGGCGCGCATGGGCTTCGGGCCGCAGGACGCGCATGTCATCTCGCAGATGGCGCGCCTGCACCTGCTCCTTCCTGACACCGCGACGCGCCGCGACCTCGGTGACCCGGCAGTGATCGAGGCCGTTGCGCAGGCCGTGGGCGACGTCGGCCTGCTGGACCTGCTGCAGGAACTGGCCATCGCCGATGCCCTCGCCACGGGGCCCACCGTGTCGACGGAATGGCGCTTCCGGCTGGTCAACGACCTCTGCGAGCGGGTGCGGCACGTGCTTGCTGGGCGCGACCTGCCGAGCCCGCCGGAGCTCACCGAGCACCAGGAGATCGCGCTGGCCCAGCCCGGGGTGTGGTCACTGCTCGACGTGGGGGAGTCCGACTGCGTCGTCACGGTCGGCGCACCCGACCGGCTCGGCCTGCTTGCCACCGTTGCGGGCGTGCTCAGCCTCAACCGGCTCGACGTCCTCGCCGCGCGGGTGCTGACCGTGAACGGACGCGCTGTGCAGGAGTGGACGGCACGTCCGACCTTCGGCGACCCGCCGAGCGGCGAGCGGCTTGGCGAGGACATCCGCAGGGCGATCGACGGATCGCTGGATGTCGGCGACAGGCTCGCCCAGCGGGATGTCGACTATGCCCGCACCGTGCACGGCGGTGTGCCCGAGCCGACCATCGCGTTCGTCCAGGGCACGTCAGCGACGGTTGTCGAAGTCCGTGCGCACGATGCCCCCGGCCTGCTCTTCCGCGTCGCGAACGCCGTCGCCGCCGCGGACGCGACGATCGTGGGTGCCAAGGTCTCCACGCTCGGCTCCGACGCCGTCGACGTCTTCTTCGTGACGACCCCGGCTGGGGACCTCCTGAGCGAGGAGCGATGCGCGGCGCTCAGGGCGACGGTTCTCGCAGCGATCGCGGCCTAGCGACGGCCGCTGCAGCCCTGTCGTTACGCTGACGCACGTGTTCGCATCGCTATCCGACCGCCTCGCATCGACCTTCAAGGGACTCCGGGGCAAGGGGCGCCTCACCGAGGCCGACGTCGATGCGACCGTGCGCGAGATCCGCACGGCGCTCCTCGAGGCCGACGTCGCGCTTCCCGTTGTGCGCCAGTTCTGCGCAGTGGTCAAGGAACGCGCCCTCTCGGCGGAGGTGTCCGGCGCGCTGAACCCCGCGCAACAGGTCGTCAAGATCGTCCATGACGAGCTGGTGGCGATCCTCGGAGGCGAGACCGCGCGCCTGGAGTTCGCCAAGACCGGACCGACCGTCATCTTGCTGGCCGGCCTCCAGGGCGCGGGCAAGACCACCCTCGCGGGCAAGCTCGCGCTGCGCCTGCGCGAGGAGGGCCGCACGCCGCTGCTCGTCGCGGCCGACCTCCAGCGGCCCAACGCCGTCGACCAGCTCAAGGTGATCGGCGAGCGGGCGGGCGTGCCCGTCTTCGCCCCTCAGCCCGGAAACGGCGTGGGCGACCCGGTGATCGTCACGCGCGAGGCGCGGGCGTTCGCGGAGGCCAAGCTGCACGACGTCGTCATCGTCGACACCGCGGGCCGCCTCGCTGTCGACGCCGAGCTCATGCAACAGCTCCGCGACGTGCGCGACGAGGCCCGGCCCGACAACACCCTGCTCGTCATCGACGCCATGATCGGCCAGGACGCCGTGCGCACGGCGGAGGAATTCCAGCAGGGAGTGGGCTTCGACGCCGTCGTCCTGACCAAGCTCGACGGCGATGCCCGCGGCGGCGCCGCACTGTCGGTCGTTACCGTCACCGGACGGCCCATCATGTACGCGTCGGTGGGCGAGAAGCTCACCGACTTCGAGTCCTTCCATCCCGATCGCATGGCCTCGCGCATCCTCGACATGGGCGATGTCCTGACCTTGATCGAGCAGGCGGAGAAGGCCTTCGATGCCGAGCAGGCCGAGCGCATGGCCAAGAAGGTCTCCGCCGGCGAGGACTTCACGCTCGACGACTTCCTCGAGCAGATGCAGGCCGTCAAGAAGATGGGATCGCTCGGGAGCATCCTGAAGATGCTGCCGGGCATGGGCGACATCAAGGCCCAGCTCGACCAGGTGGATGATCGAGAGCTGGACCGGGTTGCGGCCATCATCCAGTCGATGACGCCGGGGGAGCGCAAGGACCCGAAGATCCTCAACGCCTCACGGCGCGCCCGCATCGCCAAGGGCTCGGGCCACTCGGTCAGCGACGTCAACGGCCTGATCGACCGGTTCGCCCAGGCTCAGAAGATGATGCGCCAGATGGGCAAGGGTGGCATGCCAGGGATGCCCGGAATGCCGGGCATGCCGGGTTTCGGCGGCTCGAAGAAGTCCAAGGGCAAGCAGGCCAAGCAGGTCAAGGCGGCCAAGGGCAAGAAGGCCTCGGGCAACCCGGCCAAGCGCGCGGCGATGGTCTCGGCGCAGGAGCCCGGTGCGGTCGAGCAGGTTCCGGCCTTCGATCCCACAAGCCTCCCCGCGGAATTCAAGGACCTGCTCTCCTGAGGGCGGATTGGGCTCTCGACGCGCGGTCTGGCAGACTATGGCGGTCTCGCCGCCGCAGGGCCCTCTACCCCTGTGGATGGCAGTCAGCAGGAACTCGTTCGTTGCCGTGCCCCACGCGGTCAGCGAGGAGTGCCGACCCACAAAACAGGAGATAAGCCACCCGTGGCCGTCAAGATCAAGTTGAAGCGCCTGGGCAAGATCCACGCGCCCCAGTACCGCATCGTCATCGCCGACTCCCGCACCGCCCGCAACGGCCGTGCCATCGAGGAGATCGGCATCTACCAGCCGATGCAGAACCCCAGTGTCATCCAGGTCGATTCCGACCGCGTCCAGTACTGGCTCGGCGTCGGCGCCCAGCCGACCGAGGCCGTCACTGCCATCTTGAAGGTCACTGGCGACTGGCAGAAGTTCAAGGGCCTGCCGGGCGCCGAGGGCACCCTCGAGGTGGCGGCACCCAAGGCCAGCAAGCTCGTGGCCTACGAGGCCGCTGTGCAGGAGGCCGCCAACGAGCCCAAGCACACCCCGCGCAAGAAGCTCGAGCAGGCCGTCGAGCTCGCTGCCGAGGCGATCGTCGTCGCCGAGGTTGCCGAGGAGATCGCCGAGGCGGCCGCTGAGGCTGCCTTCGAGCTCGCCGAGGCTGGCGACGAGGTAGCCGCTGAGGTTGCTGCCGAGATCGCAGTCGAAGCCGCCATCGAGGCCGAGGTCGCCGAGGAGATCGCCGAAGAGGCCATCGCCGAGGCCGTCGAGGTTGCCGAGGAGATCGCCGCAGAAGAGGCCTCGGCCTGATGCTCGACGAGGCGCTCGGTCATCTCGTCCGCGGAATCGTCGACCACCCCGACGACGTCGCCGTGCGCACGCGCAGCGGTCGCCGCGGCACGACCCTCGAGGTTCGGGTCCATCCCGATGACATGGGTCGGGTGATCGGGCGGTCCGGACGCACGGCAACCGCGCTGCGCACTGTCGTGTCGGCACTGAACGACGATCGCGGCGTGCGGATCGACTTCCTCGACGTAGCGGAGCGCTAGGCGCCCCATGCGCGTGGTCGTCGGCCGGATCGGTCGCCCGCACGGCATCCGTGGCGAAGT
>CAYFLP010000107.1:0-8454 GCA_964344045.1 uncultured Bifidobacteriaceae bacterium | reverse complement strand
CAGCGCTACAAGGACCTCCAGGACATCATCGCGATCCTCGGCATCGACGAGCTCTCCGAGGAGGACAAGATCCTCGTCGGCCGTGCACGCCGTATCCAGCGCTTCTTGTCGCAGAACATGTTCGTGGCGGAGGCCTTCACCGGCCAGCCCGGCTCGTTCGTGCCCGTCGAGGAGACCATCGCCTCGTTCAAGGCGCTCTGCGACGGTACCTACGACCACCTGCCCGAGCAGGCGTTCTTCATGGCCGGCGGCATCGAGGACGTCGAGAAGAACGCTGCCGAGCTGGCGAAGAAGTAGGGGTCATGGCTTCGGACAAGGTGCTCAACGTCTCGGTCGTATCGGCCGAGCGCGCGCTGTGGTCGGGCGAGGCCAAGAGCCTGGTTGCCAAGACGCCTGAGGGCGATATCGGCATCCTGCCCGATCACGAGCCGGTGCTTGCGCTGCTCGTGGAGAGCCCGCTGCGCATCGAGCAGCCGGACGGCTCCAAGGTGCTCGTCGCCGTGCACGGCGGGTTCTTCTCCGTCGAGGGCAACAACGTCTACGTGATCGCCGAGATCGCCGAGCTTGCGGCCGATATCGACGTCGAGCGCGCCAAGGCCGCACTCGCACGTGCGCAGGCCTCGGGCAACCCGGACGAGGAGTACTCGGCCATCCGTCGTGCGGAGACCCGCATCACGGTTGCCGGCACGGTGGGCTCACTGCGCTAGCGCGCCCGCACTTCCGCCGAGTGGTGGGTTGTGGCTGGCTGACGAGATGTCAGCCAGCCACAACCCACCACTCGCGTGTTAGGAGGCGGGTGCGGGGGCTAGGTGCGGTAGCTAGGTGCGGGGGAGGGCGACGACCTGGACCCGCTCGATCACGCGCATGCGACGCCTGCGTAGGCCGGCTCGCCAGACTTCCATGGTCATGAGCTGAACAGGGAACCACAGCATGACCCAGCTCGCCACGCTCAGTCCCTCGCCAATGGCATTCACGAGGTATTCGTCGATCGCGACGGCCTGAGCCTTGATCAGGTAGCTGGTCATCTGCAGTGCCAGGAAGATGAGGACCCCGAACAGGAACAGCCTGCGGCTGACCGGGCCGCCGGCCTCGGTTGCATCGACATCGAGCTTGTTCTGCACCTGCACCCACCGGCGCACGGCTTCGGTGAGCTCGTCGCTGAGGCCTGGCCTGACCTGGTCACCGGGAAGGATCACCTCGATCACCACCTGGGTGTTGCGATTGGGCATGCGCATGAGCAGCTCGTCGCGGATCGTGTCCATGGCCGGCTGCGCGGTGTACTCGGTGTACGCCGGAGAAGTCGGGCTGATGGGGTCGGCGACGAAGAGCTGCCCGGCATGGTCCAGCGGCACGGTGAACGTGCGCTGCACGACGGTCATGCTGCCTCCAGGAGGTGTGGCCTAGCGCCGGGCCCCAGGCTGCCACAGCACATCGCCGCCCGCGGTGCTGTTGGCAAGGCGGCCGAGTATGAACAGAAGGTCGCTGAGCCGGTTCAGGTACGTGGCCGTCAGCGGGTTCATGCCGCCGTGGTACATGTCGAGCGCGGCCCAGGTCGACCGCTCTGCGCGGCGCACGACGGTTCGGGCCACGTGCAGGTGCGCGGCTGCCGGCGTGCCGCCGGGGAGCACGAAGGAGCGAAGCGGCTCGAGGCGCGCGTTGAACTCGTCGCACATCGCCTCGAGTGCGTCGATGTAGGCCTGCGTCACGCGCAGGGGCTCGTGCGCGGGCTGGTCGACCACGGGCGTGCACAGGTCGGCGCCCACGTCGAACAGGTCGTTCTGGATCGCGGTCAGTGCTGCGCGCACCTCGTCCGTCATCTCGCTCGTGGCCAGTGCGACGCCGATGGCGCAGTTGGCCTCATCGACATCGGCGTACGCCTTCAGTCGGGGGTCGTTCTTGCCCGTGCGGCTCATGTCGCCCAGGGAGGTGGTGCCGTCGTCTCCGGTACGGGTGTAGATGCGCGTCAGGTTCACCATGAGCCGACCCTAGGGCACTCGGCTCCGCGGTGGCGTCCCCGCCATGCGGGACCCGGGCGCTGCCGCCTCGTACGATGCTCGTCATGGACGAGGCCCGCTCGCGCGATGCCCTGGATGCCTTGCGCATCGCAGGAGGCACCCGGCTCGAGGGCGAGGTCGAGCTCACGGGGGCGAAGAACTCCGTCCTGAAGCTGATGGCGGCTGCCCTGCTCGCCCCCGGCACGACCACCATCTCGAATGTCCCGGACATCCTCGACGTCGAGATCATGGCCGAGCTGCTTCGCCGGCTGGGCTGCGAGGTCCGACACGACCTCGAAGGGGCCACCGTCGCCATCTGCGTCCCCGATACGCCTGACCACCGTGCCGACTACGACCTTGTTCGCCGCATGCGCGCCTCCATCTGCGTTCTGGGGCCGCTGCTGACCCGCGTGGGTGCCGCGGACGTGGCGATGCCTGGCGGCGACAACATCGGCTCGCGCGGTCTCGACATGCACGTCGATGGCCTCCAGCGCATGGGCGCGGAGGTTGCCAACCAGCACGGCTACCTGATGGCGCATGCCTCGAGCCGCCTGCGCGGCGCGTCCATCTGGCTCGACTTCCCGAGCGTAGGCGCGACCGAGACAATCCTCATGGCAGCCGTGCTCGCCGAGGGCCGCACGGTCATCGACAACGCGGCGCGTGAGCCCGACATCGTCGACATCTGCCTGATGCTGGTGTCGATGGGCGCGCAGATCGACGGCATCGGCACCTCGACCCTCGTGGTCGAAGGAGTCGCAAGCCTGCACCCCACCTCGCACGCAACGGTGCCTGACCGCATCGTCGCCGGCACCTGGGCCGTCGCCGCGGTCATGACAGGCGGCGACATCACGGTGCGCAAGGCGAATGCCGCGCACCTGTCGATCGCCCTGGAGAAGCTCGAGATCGCAGGCGCACAGGTGTCGACGCTCGATGATGGCTTTCGCGTGAGGATGGACGGACGGCCGAAGGCCGTCGACATCGTGACCCTGCCCTACCCGGGCTTCCCCACGGACCTGCAGCCTCAGTTCATCGCACTGAACGCCATCGCCGAGGGTGCTGCACTCGTCACCGAGAACCTCTTCGAGGCCAGGTTCAGGTTCGTGCAGGAGCTGGCCCGGCTCGGTGCCGACGTGCGCACCGACGGGCACCATGCACTCGTCCGGGGCCGGGCGACCCTCTCCGGCGCGCCGGTCGAGTCGACGGACATCCGCGCGGGGGCCGGCCTGATCCTTGCCGGGCTCGTCGCGGAAGGCGTCACGACCGTCTTCGGCATGTCCCATGTGGACCGTGGTTACGCGGGATTCGTGCCCGCCCTGCAGCGGCTCGGTGCGGACGTCGAGCGCATAGCGGGCTAGCCGCTCGCCAGGCGCCGCAGGAGCGCTCGTGCGCGCTCCTCGTCCGCGGGCCAGACCAGGATCCGCGGTCCGTCCACGGTCGTGGCCAGGCTCGCCCGGATGCCGGAGTCCTCCAGCGAGCGCCGCCAGATCTCGCCTTCGACGTAGGTGCCCGGGGTGCCGACAGGCACGAGCAGCCCGTAGTCATCCGGTGCGCCCGGCCTGGCGGGTGCCGCCACCACGGACTCGCCGCGGCGAAAGGCCCACCGCAGGAGCAGGATCAAGACTCCGACCCCGGCAAATGCCATGACGGGGCCGAAGAGGAACGAATAGGCGCTCCACGAAGGCACCCGACGATGATGGCACGGAACCGGCGGCGCGAGTAGGTAGGTTGTGCAGGTGCGGATCCTGGTCGTCGACTGCTCGGTCAACTACGTGGGTCGGCTGACCGCCCACCTGCCCCGGGCCACCAGGCTGATCATGGTCAAGGCCGACGGCTCCGTCCTCGTCCACAGCGACGGGGGCTCCTACAAGCCGTTGAACTGGATGAGTCCGCCGTGCACGACCAAGGTGGAGATTGCCGATGCCGAGGCGGCCGGGGCCACCGGCATCGTCCAGACCTGGACGGTCGAGAACAAGGCCGGCGAGCAGCTGGTCGTCAGCGTGCACGAGGTGCACCACGACTCCGAGCACGACCTCGGCGTGGATCCGGGGCTGATCAAGGATGGCGTCGAGGCGCACCTGCAGAAGCTGCTCGCCGACCACGTCATGACCCTGGGCGAGGGCTGGCGACTGGTGCGGCGCGAGTACCCGACGGCAATCGGCCCGGTCGACCTGCTCTGCAAGGACGCGGAAGGGGCAACGGTGGCAGTGGAGATCAAGCGGCGGGGCGAGATCGACGGCGTCGAGCAGCTCACCCGCTACCTGGAGCTCCTCAATCGCGATCCCTTGCTGTCTCCCGTGTCGGGAGTGTTCGCCGCCCAGGAGATCAAGCCGCAGGCGCGCGTCCTCGCCGAGGACCGGGGGATAAGGTGCGTGGTGCTGGACTACGACGCCCTCAAGGGCAGTGACGACCCGGGCATGCGCCTTTTCTAGGCCCCCGGACAACGGAAGGCAGGACGAGGCAGTCATGGCGATCTCCACAGTTGCCGTCATCGGGCTGGGCACGATGGGTGCGGGCATCGCCGAGGTGGCGGCGCGCCGCGGGTACTCCGTGATCGGGGTCGATGCCAATGACGCGGCCGTCGACCGGGGCCGTTCGATCGTCGTCGGCTCCACTGCTCGCGCGGTATCCCGCGGCAAGATGACCGCGCAGGAGCAGGAAGACCTCCTGGCGCACATCGACTTCACCACCGACATGATGCGCCTGGCAACGGCCGACCTGGTCATCGAGGCCGTTCCCGAGCGGCTCGACCTCAAGCAGTCGATCCTCTCGAAGGCCGCTCAAGTGCTCCCCGCGCATGCCATCCTCGCGACGAACACCTCCTCGCTGTCGGTCACGGAAATCGCCGTGGCGACGGGCCGTCCCGCGCGCGTCGTCGGCATCCACTTCTTCAACCCGGCACCCGTCCAGGCCTTCGTGGAGATCGTGCGCACCGTCGTCACTGCCGATGACGTGGTCGAGGCCGCGGAGGAGTTCGCCGCGTCGCTGGGCAAGCAGCCAGTGGTGATCGGCGACAAGGCCGGCTTCATCGCCAACGCCCTGCTGTTCGGCTACCTCAACCATGCCGTCTCCATGCTGGACTCGAAGTATGTCTCGCGCGAGGATCTCGATGCCGCCATGAAGCTCGGCTGCGGCCTTCCCATGGGCCCGTTGGCGCTCCTGGACCTCATCGGGCTCGACACCGCTTACGAGATCCTCGACACGATGTACAAGCAGGGCCGTGACCGCCTGCACGCACCGAACCCGCTGCTCAAGCAGATGGTCACCGCGGGGCTGCGGGGCCGTAAGGCAGGCAAGGGCTTCTACGAGTACGAGGCACCGAATTCCCCGGTGGTCGTCGATGCGCAGCCAACACTCGCCGATGCGGAGCTGCCCCCCTCGGGTATCGACCGCGTGGGCGTCGTGGGCTCGGGAACCATGGCGGCAGGCATCGCCGAGGTGGCGGCCCGGGCGGGCAAGCAGGTCGTGCTGGTGGCCCGCTCGTCGGACAAGGCCCAGGCCGCGATGGAGCGCATTCGCAAGTCTCTCGACCGCGACATCAGCAGGGGCGGCATCGACGAGGCCGCCGCAGCCGACATCCTCGCCCGCGTCGAGGCAACCCAGCAGATCGGACGCCTCGCGGACGCCGACCTGGTCATCGAGTCGGTGGTGGAGGACCTCGAGGTCAAGACCGACCTGTTCCGCGCCCTCGACCGCATCTGCGCTGACAAGGCGGTGCTCGCGACGACTACGTCGAGCCTGCCGGTGGTGGAGCTGGCGGCGGCCACCGAGCGGCCTGACCGGGTGCTGGGCCTGCACTTCTTCAACCCCGCCCCGGCCATGCGCCTGGTCGAGGTGGTCCGCACTGTCGCCAACCGCACGGATGTCGTCGAGAAGTGCGTCTCCTTCGTCCGCGAGCTCGACAAGCACCCGGTGGTGTGCCGTGATCGCGCCGGCTTCGTGGTCAATGCGCTGCTCTTCCCGTACCTCAACGACGCGATCAAGATGCTCGAGGCGAACTACGCGTCCGCTGACGCCATCGACCTGGCGATGAAGAAGGGCTGCGGCTACCCCATGGGCCCCTTCGAGCTGCTCGACCTGGTCGGGCTCGACGTCGCGCTCGCGATCCAGGACACCTTGTACAAGGAGTTCCGTGAGCCCGGCTTCGCGCCGGCTCCGCGCCTGGAGCACCTCGTCACGGCGGGCTTCGTCGGACGCAAGGCTGGGCACGGCTTCCGCGTCTTCGACGACAAGTAGGGACGATGGGCCGCAAGCATCGTCGCAATCGCGATGACGAGCGCCCGTTGTCGCCGGCGTTCGCCGCGCAGCAGGTCGAGGCGCACCCCGATGGCGATTGGGTGGTGCGGAAGATCACCGGCTCGGCATCCACCAAGGACTATCGCTGCCCAGGCTGCGACCAGCTGATCCGCCCGGCGACGCCGCATGTGGTGGCGTGGCCCGCCGAGGATGGCGAGCGCGGCCTGGACCATCGTCGGCACTGGCACACCCCGTGCTGGGCAGCGCGTAACAACCGCGGTCCGCGGACGAGCCGCAGGTAGGAGTTCGCATGAGCGAGCGCATTGTCGCGAATTCCGTCCTGCCTGCCCTGCGTGAGCCATTGCGCCTGCGCACAGCCGACGGCCTGTCGCTCATCGGCGAGGCAGCGCTGCCAATCGATGCTCCCACTGTCGCGACCCTCGTCTGCGTTCACCCACTGCCGACCCACGGCGGCATGATGGACAGCCACGTCCTGCGCAAGATGTCCTGGCGGCTGCCCGCCCTTGCCGGGTTCGCCGTGGTGCGTTTCAACACCCGTGGCACCACGAGCGCTGCCGGCACCAGCGAAGGCCATTTCGACTCGGCCGAGGCCGAAGGGCTCGACCTGCAGGCGGCCATCGACTGGGCCGTCGACCGGGGCCTCCCAGCGCCGTGGCTCGTGGGCTGGTCATTCGGCACCGACGTGATCCTCAAGCACGGCAATGTCGACCCCGTGGTCGGCGCGATCCTCCTGTCGCCGCCTTTGCGTTTCACCCAGGACGCACAGTTGCGCGGCTGGAATGAGCCCGGGCGTCCCCTCGTGTGCCTGGTCCCCGAGCATGACGACTACCTCCAGCCGGATGCAGCGCGGCAGCGGTTCGCGGCCGTCGAGCACGCCGATGTGCGCGCGATGGACGATGCCAAGCACCTGTGGGTGGGGGAGAAGCAGGTTTCGCAGGTGCTCGACGAGATCGTGTCGATCGTGCTGCCCGGGCACGGTCCGCTGCCGCGTGAGTGGCCTGGCCCGATGGAACGCTGGAGCGACCTGTGAGCCACCTCCTGCTCATCGCAGCCTTCCCGCTCGATGCGCGGATGTGGGCACCCGTGGCCTTCGACCTGCGAGCCGCGGGGCATCGCGTGGATGCACTGGACCTGCCGGGGCTCGGCACCGGGCCCGTGCTCGCCGGCGAGCCAGGCCTGAGGGAAGCGGCCGCGTACGTGCAGGGCCATCTCGAGGACGGGTCCGTGGTCGCGGGCGTCTCGATGGGCGGGTACGTGATCATGGAACTGCTGCGCATGCCATGGGAAGCAGGCACGCCTGCGCTGCCAGCCGCGATTGCCTTGTGCGACACGAAGTCGACGGCCGATTCCGATGCCGGACGCGCCGGGCGGCTCGCGATGGCCGCCGCTATCGAGGCCGATGCGGCTGCCAGCCCTCGGCTCCTGCGCGAATCCGTGCTCCCGGGCCTGCTGCGAGCCCAGCCGGACCCGCACGACCTGGCGCTGGTCGGGCAGTGGCTCGAGGAGGCACCTCCGGCCTCGGTCGCCTGGTACCAGCGCGCAATGGCCAGTCGGCCCGACTCGCGCCGCGACCTCGCAGGCTTCGACGGGCCGGCATTGGTCCTCTGGGGCGATGATGACCGCATCAGCCCTGAGGGCGAGCAGCAGC
Source organism: uncultured Bifidobacteriaceae bacterium (assembly GCA_964344045.1). GTDB lineage: Bacteria > Actinomycetota > Actinomycetes > S36-B12 > S36-B12 > UBA10649. Next base: position 558 of record CAYFLP010000107.1, on the reverse strand, counting down.
TGACCATCGATGCACTGCAGCACCCGACCGCCGTGCGCATTCCCGGTGCCGGCCACCTGGCCTGCGTCGAGCAGCCGGCGCCCGTCGCCCAGGCATTGGCTGCCTGGCTCGAGACGTTCTAGGCAGGCGTCACAGGCCAGCGGCCGACTTGATCATCCTGGCGTAGGCGCGGGCCCCCGGGCCCGTCAGGTGAATGCCGTCCGACACGAAGTACTCGCGGTGGCCGGCAGAGGCCGAGTTCCAGTCGGCGATCACGGCGTTGGGGTAGTCGGGGACGACAGCATCGATGACCTTGTTGTTCGGACGCTCCCATGGTCGCGGCACTGCCGCATTGACGACTACCACGCGCTTGTAGTCCGACAGCCGGTCGAGCATGGTGCGCAGCATGTCCTCGGTCAGCACGCCGTTGGTCGTGGCGTGCAGCACGACGACGTCGGCAAGCTTGTCGTTCGCGTCGAGCTTCTTGACCCGGCCGACGAAGGCGCCGGGCATCCGCGACACGGCGGCGTCGACCTTGGAGCCGGGAATGACGTCATAGATGGTCGAACGCGCCCCCAG
>CAYFLP010000106.1:0-8479 GCA_964344045.1 uncultured Bifidobacteriaceae bacterium | reverse complement strand
AGGAGAACGAGGTCGGCGCCACGCAGGTCGAAGACCTCCACGGCCAGCTGGCCGTCGCCGACCACCTCGACCTCATACCCCTCGCGACGGAGCATGAAGGCCAGGGCCTCCGAGAACGACTCCTCGTCCTCGACGACGAGCACGCGTGTCATGCGGTGACTCCCGCTTCGTCGAAGCCGTCCCCGGCTTCGATGCCCTCGATGCCCTCGATGCCCTCGATGCCCTCGACGCCCTCGACCCCATCGAGGGCAGCGTCGGCGGCGATGGTCGGCAGGCGCAGGGTGAACGTCGAGCCGACCCCCGGCTCCGACCACACCGTGCACTCGCCGCCGTGGTTCTGGCAGATGTGCTTGACGATGGCCAGGCCCAGGCCGGTGCCGCCCGTCGCGCGCGACCGGCCGGCATCGACCCGGTAGAACCGCTCGAAGATGCGATCCAGGTCGTTGGCGGGGATGCCGATGCCCTGGTCCTTCACCGCGATCTCGACGATCGAATCCCTCGTCCATGCGCTGATCGACACCCGGGTGTCCTCGGGCGAATAGGCGATCGCATTGGTGAGCAGGTTGCGCAGCGCAGTGAGCAGCTGGCTGGGATCGGCCAGGACACGCGCGCCGACGCGATCGCCCACCAGGAGCTCGATGCGCTGGCGACTGGCCTGCGTGCGCACTTCCTCGACCGCGCGCGAGACCAGTTCGTCGACGTCGACCACCTGTGCGTGGGTCATGGGGTCATCGCCTTGCAGGCGCGAGAGGTCGATGACGTCCTGGATCAGGCTGCTCAGGCGCGCCGCCTCGGTCTGCATGCGCTCGGCGAAGTGCCGCACCTGCTCGACATCGTCAGCCGCCATGAGCACTGCTTCGGCGAGGAGCGAGAGCGCCCCGACGGGCGTCTTGAGCTCATGGCTGACGTTGGCGACGAAGTCACGGCGGACGGCGTCGACCCGCCGCTCCTCGGCGAGGTCGTCGATCACGACCAGGATGGCACCCGTTCCCAGGGCGGCCACCCGCACGCGCAGGTCGAGTAGGTCGCGTCCCAGAGGCGGACGGCGCACGCGCATCTCCTGCTCGCGGGCCGTGCCGTCGGCGGCAACCCGAGCGATCACGTGGGCGATGTCCGGCACCGTCACCGCACCGCGGTTGACCAGGCCCAGGGCCGCTGCGCGCGAGCTCGCGCGCAGCACGGTTCCGTCCGGCGACACGACGAGGCTTGCCGACGGCAGGACGCTGAGGACGCGAATGACCTCGTCCGGAACGGCCGGCAGCATTCCCTCCGACATTGCCACGGGCGCCACGGAACCAGGATAGGCCGCGCCGTGCGCCCCCCGGTGCCGCGCGGCCCGATCGGACGGGCCTGTTAGCCGACTGTTCACCTTGTCGTCGCTCGCAGTTCATCGGTGCCGGTCGTCACCCGCGGGCGCAGCCCTATCCTGTGACACGACGAAGGAGGTGACAGGCAGTGGCATTCCAGGAACAGCTCGACGCAGTCTCGGGCGACTTGGTCGAGATCACCCGACTCGTCGGCTCGGCGATGAACCGTGCGACACAGGCCCTCCTCGACGCCGACCTGCCCCTCGCAGAATCCGTCATCGACAACGACAAGCGCATCGACGACCTCAGCGGCCGGGTCGAGGAGAAGTGCTTCGACATCATCGCCCAGGAGGCGCCCGGCGGCGAGGACCTGCGCAGGGTGATCGGGGCCCTGCGCATCTCCACCTCGCTCGAGCGCATGGGCGACCTCGCCGAGCATGTCGCGAAGCAGGCGCGACTGCGCTTCCCGAGGCTGTCCGTGCCGCAGGAACTGCGCGGGACCTTCGCCGAGATGGGCGGCCTCGCAGAGGCGATCGTCAGCAAGACCGGCGCCGTCATCGCGACCCAGGACGTCGACCTCGCCGCCGACATCGCCCGCCATGACCAGCGCATGGACGCATTGCACCGCGAGCTGTTCACGATCGTGCTCTCGCCCAAGTGGTCGCACGGAGTCGAGGCCGCCATCGACGTGACGTTGCTGTCGCGCTTCTATGAGCGCTACGCCGATCACGCGGTCTCCGTGACCCGTCGCGTGATCACCGTCGTGACAGGCGAGCCCTACGTCGGCGTCACGCTCGACTAGGGGCAGGCATGACACAGCTCTCCGCATCGATACCTGCCCGGCTCGGCCGCCTGCCGCGGCGTATCGCGCTCCTGTCGATCCACACCAGCCCGCTCGACCAGCCCGGCACAGGCGATGCAGGCGGCATGAACGTCTACATCGTCGAGACCGCCCGGCGGCTCGCCGAGGCGGGCATCGGCGTCGACATCTTCACCCGCGCCACGGCCTCCTCGCAGGCCCCGGTGGTCGAGATGGCACCTGGCGTCACCGTGCGCCATGTCACGGCCGGCCCCTTCGAGGGCCTGGCCAAGCAGGACCTCCCCAGCCAGCTCTGCGCCGTGACGGCAGGGGTGATGCGCGCAGAGGCCGCGCACCCCGAGGGCTGGTACGACCTGATCCACTCGCACTACTGGCTCAGCGGGCAGGTCGGCTGGCTGGCGAAGGAACGCTGGCGGGTGCCGCTCGTGCACTCGATGCACACCCTGGCCAAGGTCAAGAACCGCGACCTCGCCGAGGGCGATGCGCCCGAGCCGGCACTGCGGGTGATCGGCGAGGAGCAGGTCGTCGCCGCGGCCGACCGGCTGATCGCGAATACCGATGACGAGGCCGCCGACCTCGTCGAGCTCTACGGGGCCCGGCCGAACCAGATCGACATCGTGCATCCAGGGGTCGATCTCGAGGTCTTCACACCGGGCCCGCAGCGTGCTGCGCGCGCCGCGAAGGGCATCCGCGACGATGCCGTCGTGCTCTTGTTCGTCGGGCGCATCCAGCCGCTCAAGGCTCCCGACATCCTGCTGCACGCTGCCGCCGAACTGCTGCGCCGCGACCCTGCGCTGCGCGAGCGCCTGGTGGTGGCGATCTGCGGGGGTCCGTCCGGATCCGGCCTCGAGCACCCGACGTCCCTGGCCGAGCTGGCCGTGCGGCTGGGCATCGACGACATCGTGCGGTTCGAGCCACCTGACGACCGAGCGGGCCTCGCGCAATGGTTCCGCGCGGCCGACGTCTGCGTCGTGCCGTCGTACAACGAGTCCTTCGGTCTCGTGGCAGTCGAGGCCCAGGCCTGCGGAACGCCTGTCGTGGCGGCGGCCGTCGGGGGCCTGCGCACCGCCGTCGACGACCAGGTGAGCGGCCTGCTCGTGGCCTCGCACCATCCCTGCGACTTCGCCGACGCGATCGATCGCATCATCTCCTCGCCAGGCCTGCGCGAACGGCTCTCCGCTGGCGCACGCATGCACGCGGCGACCTTCGGGTGGGCATCGACCACTGCTGGGCTGATGGGCAGCTACCGCGCCGCACTAGCCAACTCGCACTCGCTCGCATCGGCCATCTCGTGACCGCTGCCGAGCACAGCGCGCAGGTGATCTCCGCGTATCTCGCACAGAGCGGCATCGAATTCGAGGAGGCGCCGCCGCGCACCTTCGTCGCAGTCCTGCCGGGCGTGCGCAAGCAGCGCACGACCGTCGCCCTGGCCTGCGGCGAACGTTCCGTGTCGGTGAATGCCTTCGTCGCGCGCCACCCCGACGAGAACGAGGCCGGGGTCCATGCCTGGCTGCTCGAGCGCAACCGACGCATGTACTGCGTGTCCTTCGCGATCGACCATCTCGGCGATATCTACCTGGTCGGGCACATTCCGCACGCGGCAGTGAGCGACGACGAGCTCGACACCGTGCTCGGCTCCGTGCTGGAGTACGCAGACGGCTCGTTCAACACCATCCTCGAGCTCGGCTTCGCGACGTCGATCAGGCGCGAGTGGGAGTGGCGCACCGAGCGCGGGCTCTCAACCGACAACCTCCAGGCGTTCGCCCACCTGGCGACCGACCACCAGGCTCCCGAACCTGCCGCGCAGGCAACTATCGAGGCGGCCGATACGGCAGACTGACTGCCATGACCAGTGCAGCCCCGTACACGTTGATCCTGCTCCGCCATGGCGAGAGCGAGTGGAACGCCAAGAACCTCTTCACCGGCTGGGTCGATGTCGACCTGAACGAGAAGGGCCTCGCGGAGGGCAAGCGTGCCGGCGAGCTGCTGAAGGACGCCGGCATCCTGCCCGACGTCGTGCACACCTCGCTCCTCAAGCGCGCAATCAAGACCTCGCAGATCGCGCTCGAAGGCTGCGACCGGCACTGGATCCCCGTCGTGCGCAACTGGCGCCTCAACGAGCGCCACTATGGCGCCTTGCAGGGCAAGAACAAGAAGGAGACCCTCGAGCAGTATGGCGAGGAGCAGTTCATGCTCTGGCGCCGCTCGTACGACACTCCCCCGCCGCCGATCGATCCCGAAGACCCCTGGGCGCAGACGCATGACGCCCGCTACGCGGCCCTGCCGCCCGAGGCACGTCCGGCGACCGAGTGCCTCGCCGACGTCGTCACCCGGCTGATCCCGTACTGGGAGGACGTCATCGTCGCCGAGCACCTGCGTGCCGGCAAGACGGTGCTCATCGCGGCGCACGGCAATTCGCTGCGCGCGCTGGTGAAGCACCTCGACCAGATCTCCGATGACGACATCGCCGGCCTGAACATCCCCACGGGCATCCCGCTCGTGTACCGCCTCGACGAGAACCTCAAGCCGATCAAGGCCGGCGGCGAATACCTCGATCCCGCCGCCGCGGCCGAGGCGGCGGCGGCCGCCGCGAACCAAGGCAAGAAGTGAGCCGCACGCAGCGCCTGGAGTTGCACGACTCAGGCCTGCGTGAGTGGTCCGCGACCGTCCTCGCCGTCGTTCCCGAGCAGGGCATCGTGCTCGACCGCTCGGCGTTCTATCCCGGCGGCGGCGGGCAGCCGCCCGACCACGGGGTGCTCCTGTGGGGCGGCGTCGAGACACGCATCGTCGATGTACGCCGCGGCGACGACTACTACCTGGTTCCCGCCGAGGGCGATCCAATCCCGCCCGCGGGCACGATGGTCACCGGTGCGGTGGCCGACGAGCGCCGCACGAGCCTGATGCGCACGCACTCTGGCCTGCACTTGCTGAGCGGAGTCGTGTTCCGGGACTTCGGCGCTCTGGTCACCGGCTCCAACATGGATCCGCTGAGCGGCCGGCTCGACTTCAACCTCGACGAGGTACCGCCGGGATTCAAGGAATCCGTCGAGGACGCCTGCAACGCCGAGGTGCGCATGAATCGCGCGATCGAGGCCTACGAGCTCCCGCGCGACGAGGCGTTCGCGATTCCCGACATCATCCGCACGGCCACCAACCTGCTCCCGCCGACGATCGAGATCGTCCGGATCGTCGACATCAAGGGCCTTGACGTGCAGGCGGACGGGGGCACGCATGTGGCCTCGACCCACCTGATCGGCACGATCCGGGTGCAGAAGGTCGAGAACAAGGGCAAGGGCTTCCGGCGCATTCGCATCGCCATCGGGGAGTGAGCCCGAGCGGCTATCGCGCAGCCGAGACGGCGTGGCTGAAGGCGCCATGCGCCTGGTCGTTGAACAGCACGAAGCGCACGACCTCGATGCCATGCCCCGGGCTCTCGGCATCGAACTGGCGCACCGCACCGACGGCAACGGGGGCCGCATCTACGGCTGCCCAGCCGTAGACCCCGCACGAGATCGCGGGGAAGGCGACAGTGGCCAGGCCCAAGGAGCGTGCGATGCGCAGCGACTGGACGTGGCATGAGCGAAGCTGGGCCACCCCGCCGTCGGGGTACTGCCAGTGCTGGGGGCCGACGGTGTGGATCACGTACGAGGCAGCCATCCGACCGGCCGAGGTTGCCACGGCCTGCCCCGCCGGCAGGCCGTCTGGGTAGGCGTCCGCGCGCAGCGCACGGCACTCGTCCAGCAGGGATGGGCCTGCCGCTGCATGGATTGCGCCGTCGACTCCCCCTCCGCCCAGCAGGGTGGAGTTGGCGGCATTGACCACCGCATCGACCTGCTCGACGGTGATGTCACCCAGGGCGATCTCGATGCGCATAAGTGCGGCTACCTGCGCGAGGTGATGTCGATAATGCGCGGTCGCACGTCGAACAGGTACACCAGTGCGATCACCACGCCCGCGATGCCGATGAAGTTCAAGGTGAACGACGGAAGCAGGCCGGTGAGCGCAGCGAGCAGCGTGAGCACGAGCCACAGCGGCTTCACCTGCCGACCGACGGCCGGGAACGCCGCCACTGGCCTGCGCATGCAGTCGATTGCGGCCCAGGCCTTCACGGCGAGGGTGATGCCCCACAGGGCCCAGATGACGAGATCCTGAACAGCGCCGAACACCACTCGAGCGTATCGGCGCGCAGGAGTCAGACGCCTACTGCCTCGCGCACGAGCGTCACGGTGTGCGAGACCCCGGACTTGACCGAGGCGGTGGTGGCGCTGGCCTTGGCGACGGCCTTGTCCGAGAGGGCGGCGACGTCGACCGACGGCAGCTTCACCTCGGGCAGCTTCACCTGCGGCATCGAGATGTGGGGCATGGTGAACTCAGGCATCGTGAACTCGGGCATCGTGAACTCCGGCAGCTTCACCTGCGGCATCGAGATGTGCGGCATGGTGAACTCCGGCATCGAGACCTGGGGCATCGAGAACTTCGGCATGGTGAACTCCGGCATCGTGAAGTAGTGCTTGATGGATGTGTGGTTGGGCTCAGGTGCACTCGGCGCTGCTGCCGAGGCCGACGTCTGGGGGGCAGCCTTCGTGGCGCTTGCCTTCTTGGCACTTGCCTTCTGAGTGGCAGCCTTCGTGGCAGTCGCCTTCTTCGCGGTCGCCTTCTTGGCAGTCGCCTTCTTGGCAGTCGCCTTCTTCGCGCGCGGCTTCTTGCCCGTGTCATCGGCAGCGGCCACCGCGGTGCTCGACTTCTTGACACGAGCCGTGGTGCGGGCTGCGGCTTCGTTGGTCATGGCGTTTCCTCTCGTGGTGCGGAAGGAGCAGGAGCCTCGTCGGCATGTGCCTTGTTCTCGGCCTGGAAGGCGGCATAGATCTGCAGCAAGGTCGCGCGCTGGCGTTCGGTCAGCGAGCTGTCGGACGCGATGGCCGTCGTGACGGACTCATCGCCGGCCCGCTCGTCGAGGATGCCGGCCTTGACGTACAAGGTCTCGGCCGAGATCCGCAGCCCCTGGGCAATGCGGTTCAAGATCTCCGCACTCGGGCGCCGCAGGCCCCGCTCGACCTGGCTCAGGTAGGGATTCGACACCTCGGCCGCCTGGGCCAGTTGGCGCAGCGACATGTGGGCCTGATCGCGCTGCTCGCGAATGAAGGCGCCAAGGCCGCTGACGTCGATACGTGCCATGACGCCAGTATGCGCGGGATTGCTTGCAATTGCAAACGCGAGAGCAAGCACCCCTCGGGGTGAGGGAGGGGTCAAGCCTCCAGTGGTGAGCGGACCTGGCCCACGGGCTCACCGTGGCCCAGGACATCGATCGACAGCCACGGCGCGACCTCGGCAGCACAGCCCATGGCCGACAGCACGGCCGCCATGGCCACGGTGCGCCCGCGCTCGCCCCCGTCGAGCACCTTCACGGCGAAGGCACGGCCGTCGGCCAGGGCGCCGACGTAGACACCGTCCGCGCCGTCCTTGGCCAGCAGTCCGGGAACAGCGCGCATGAGGGCAGTCACCTCGCGCCGCGAGCCGCCCACCATCTCCGGGTGCGCCCGCATCGCATCGGCGACCCGGCGGCCCGGGTCACCCGGTGCCGCCTGCACGAGGGAGGACACGCTGCGCGCCAGGCCGGCCAGCGAGAGCGCGAGGACGGGTGCGCCGCAGCCATCGATGCCGATGTGCGCGACCGGCTCGCCGGACGCAGCGCCCAGCTCGGTGACGATCGCCTGCTGGAGCGGATGCTCGAGGTCGAGGTAGTCCGTCAGCGACCAGCCCTGCCCGACGCAGGTGGCGAGCATGGCCGCGTGCTTTCCCGAGCAGTTCATCGCGATCGGCGCCGCACTGCGCCCGGCCGCCACCCAGGCATCGCGCTCGACCGGATCCAGGGGGAAGTCCGCTGGGGTCTGCAGGGCTTCAGTGTCGAGCCCGGCCCCCGCGAGGACGGCTCTGACGCCCTCCAGGTGCATCTGCTCAGCGCTGTGCGACGCACCGGCGAGGGCCAGCTGGGCGGTCGGGAGGTCGAGTCCCGCGCGCACCATCGCGGTGGCCTGGACGGGCTTGTTCGACGATCGCGGATACACGACCGTCGAAGGATCGCCCCATGCCCGGACCACCGAGCCGTCGGCAGCGACGATCACGGCATGGCCATAGTGGCCGCCCTCGACCATGCCGCTGCGGACCACTTCGGCAAGGAGCACTGGTGTCGTCACCGGTGAATGATGGCACGCTGGTGCCATGCGAGCAGTGGTGCAGCGGGCCGCAGGGGCCAGCGTGAGCGTCGACGGAGTGGTCATCGGCGGGTTCGCCGGCCCTGGCCTCCTCGTCCTCGTCGGGGTGACCCATGGCGACACGGCCGAGCAGGCCGAAC
>CAYFLP010000105.1:0-8503 GCA_964344045.1 uncultured Bifidobacteriaceae bacterium | reverse complement strand
CCGGCAGCCGACGACGCACGAAGCAGTGAGGCGCAGTGACCTTCCGCAGTGGTTTCGCATGCCTGGTGGGCCGGCCGAACGCTGGCAAGTCGACCCTCACCAATGCCCTGGTCGGGCACAAGGTGGCCATCACGTCCGATCGTCCGCAGACCACCCGGCGCGTGCTCCGCGGGATCGTCAACCGCGACGACGGCCAGCTCGTCATGGTCGATACCCCGGGCCTGCACCGTCCGCGCACGCTGCTGGGGGAGCGGCTGAACGACCAGGTGCGCGAGACCTGGTCCAGCGTCGACGTCGTGGGGCTGTGCATCCCGGCGGACCAGGAGGTCGGCACGGGGGATGCCTACATCGCCAAGGAGCTGTCTTTCCTGCGGCGCAAGCCGATCGTTGCCATCGTCACCAAGACGGACAAGGTCGGCCGCGAGGTCCTTGCCGAACGGCTGGTGCAGATCACCACGCTCGGCGAGGACGTGGGCATCGACTGGGCAGAGGTCATCCCGTGCTCCGCGCGATCGGGCAGCCATGTCGAGCTGCTCGCCGAGCGACTCATCGCGCAGCTGCCCGAGGGCCCTGTCCTCTTCCCGGACGGCGATGTGAGCGACGAGCCCCTGGACATGGCCGTGGCGGAGCTCATCCGCGAAGCCGCGCTCGACGGCGTGCAGGACGAGCTGCCCCACTCGATCGCCGTCGTCGTCGAGGAGATCGTTCCCCGCGAGGACAGGCCGGCCGACCGCCCGCTCACCGACGTGCGGGCCAACCTGTTCGTCGAGCGCGACACCCAGAAGGCCATCGTCATCGGCAAGGCCGGCTCGCGGCTGAAGGAAGTCGGCACGCGGGCCCGCCGCGAGATCGAGGCTCTGCTCGGGACCCCGGTCTACCTCGACATCCGGGTCAAGGTTGCCAAGGACTGGCAGAAGGATCCCAAGCAGCTGCGTCGCCTGGGGTTCTAGCCCCGCCCGCCGTGCGGCGTGGAAGTCGAGTGCGGGCCAGGGCTTCGGAGACAATGGGCCGTGCCCACCTACCGCGACGAAGCCATCGTGCTGCGCACGCAGAAGCTCGGTGAGGCCGATCGCATCATCACGCTGCTGACCCGTGGGCATGGCCGGGTGCGCTGCGTCGCCCGCGGGGTGCGCAAGACGAGCAGCCGGATCGGGGCACGGCTGGAGCCGTTCAGCCATGTCGACATCCAGCTCTACGAAGGCCGTTCACTCGACTCGGTATCCCAGGTCGAGACGATCGCGGCCCACGGGGCGGACCTCTCGCGCGATTACCCGTCGTGGACCTCGGGTGCTGCCATGCTCGAGACCGCCGAGAGGCTCACGCCGGAAGAGCGCGAGCCCGCCCTCCAGCAGTACGTGCTGCTCGTCGCCGGCCTGCGCAGCCTCGCCGCGGCCGAGCACGATCCTGGCCTGGTCCTGGACTCCTACCTCCTGCGCTCGCTGGCCATCGCCGGCTGGTCCCCGTCGTTCGACGAGTGCGCGCGATGCGGCTCTCCGGGGCCGCATCGGGCCTTCTCTATCCCCAGCGGCGGCATGGTGTGCGCGCAGTGCCGTCCGCCCGGCTCGGCGGCCCCGTCGCCCGTGACGGTCGCCCTGCTCGGTGCGCTGCTGTCGGGGGAGTGGGACGCCGCCGACGCAAGCGAGCAGCGCGAGCGCCGCGAGGCCAGCGGGCTCGTGGCCGCCTACCTGCAATGGCACCTCGAGCGCGGCCTGCGTTCCCTGCCACTGGTGGATCGCACCGGTTCGTGACGCAGTGCGGTTGGATGGGCCCATGTCCCGCGCGTCCCGCGAGTCCCGCCGCACCGCCGTGCGCCAGCCGACGCCCCATCCCAGTGGCGCCCGACCGCCGGCCCTGCCGAAGGAATTGATCCCCAGGCACGTCGCGATCGTCATGGACGGCAACGGCCGGTGGGCCAAGGAGCGCGGGCTGCCCCGGACCGCCGGTCACGAGCGCGGCGAGGCGAGCCTGTTCGACTGCGTCGAGGGGGCGCTGGAGCTCGGCATCACGCACCTGTCCGCCTACGCCTTCTCGACCGAGAACTGGAAGCGCTCGCCCGACGAGGTCCGCTTCCTGATGGGCTTCAATCGCGATGTCATCCGCCGCCGGCGGGATGAGATGAACGACCTGGGCGTGCGGGTGCGATGGGCAGGGCGCAGGCCACGGCTGTGGAAGTCGGTCATCTCCGAGCTGGAAGAGGCCGAGAAGCTGACGGCCCGCAACAGCAAGCTGACGCTCACCATGTGCGTGAACTACGGCGGGCGAGCGGAGATCGCCGATGCCGCCGCGGCGATCGCACGCGATGCTGCCCGGGGCCTCATCGATCCGTCGCGGGTCGACGAGCGGACCTTCCATCGCTACCTCGACGAGCCAGACATGCCCGACGTCGACCTGTTCGTGCGCTCATCGGGCGAGCAGCGCACGAGCAACTTCCTCATCTGGCAGTCGGCCTATGCGGAGATGGTGTTCCTCGACACGCTCTGGCCGGACTTCGACCGCCGTCACCTGTGGCATGCCTGCGAGATCTATGCCTCGCGCGACCGCCGCTACGGCGGTGCCGTCCCGAATCCTCCGGCGCTCTAGCGGCAGTCCGCGCAGGTCCCGAAGATCTCCAGCGTGTGGCTCACGTCGGTGAAGCCATTGCGGCGGGCCGTCGCATCGGCCCATGCCTCGAGGTCGGGAGCCTCCAGCTCCACCGCGCGCCCGCACCGGCGGCAGACCAGGTGGTGATGGTGCTCGCGGGTGCATCGCCGGTAGGCCTGCTCGCCGTCCTCGCGCGTGATGACGTCGAGCTCGCCTGCCTCGGCCATGGCCTGCACGGCGCGGTACACGGTCGTCAGGCCGACGGGAGTGCCGGCCTCGCGCACGGCGGCGTGGATCTGCTGTGCCGACCTGAAGTCCGCGCAGTCGCTCATGGCGGCGGCGATGGCAGTGCGCTGGCGCGTCATCCGGCTAGTGGTCATGGCCATCGCCGTCGTGGTGATGATGGTGGTGCTCGTCATGGGGGAGCGCAAGGCTGTCGTCGGACGGCGAGTGCAGGGCGCCGAGGCCGTAGGCCGTGGCCAGGTTCTCGGGAGTGAGGACCTCGTCCGGCGTGCCGCAGGCGAGCACGCGTCCGGCCGTGAGGATCACGTGGTCGGCCGCGCGCGCCTCGTCGAGGTCATGAGTCGTGAGGATCACCGAGCAGCCGTGGGTCGGCTCGTCATGGACGATCCCGTCGATCGTCTTCATCGAGGTCATGTCGAGGCCTGTCATGGGTTCGTCCAGCAGCAGCATGCAGTGATCCTGGGCTATGCCCTGCGCGACGAACACGCGCTGGCGCTGTCCGCCGGAGAGCTCATGGAGATGGCGGTCGGCGAGCGAGGTGATGGCAAGGCGTTCCATCGCGGCATCGACGCGATCGCGGTCCGCACGCGACGGACGGCGTAGGAGCCCGAGCGAGGGATAGCGGCCCATCATGACGGCCTCGCGGACGGTGAGGGGTGTGCCGGGCGGGATGGTCGAGTACTGCAGCACATAGCTGATGAGGGGCCTGCTCAGCCGAGGCGTGGCACCGAGCACGGTGAGCGTGCCCGCGGAGACCTCGATCAGGCCCGCGATCGCATGCAGGAGAGTCGACTTGCCGCTGCCGTTGGGGCCGATGATCGCGGTGATCGCCTGCTCGGGGACATGGAAGTTCGAGGCAGCGAGGGCGAGCTTGCCGCCTCGGGTGATGACGGTGTCGCGACCGGTCACTGCATCAGGCATGGCTGGCCTCCCCGACTCGGGTGACGGAGAACATCCGCTTGCCGGCGAGGATGACGAAGAACAGGACGATCGGAACGAGGGCCATGGTGGCCGAGCCCGCCGTTCCGAGCCAGTAGCTCAAGGTGAGCCCGACGTACACCGACACCAGGGCGATGATCGCTGCATACGTCATCATGCGCGGCACTGTCCGCGCGATGAGCGACGCGCAGGCCGGTGGCCCCACGAGAAGGCCGAACACGAGGAGCGTGCCGACCGACTGGTAGCTGCCGATGACCGCGGCGGCGATGAGGACGAGCAGCATGGCGTGCGTGCGGCGTGGCCTCAGGCCCCATAGCTCGGCCTTGTCGGCATTGAACGACAGGGCGAGAAGCGGGCGGTACAGGAGCGTGGCCACGGCAAGGACGATCACGGCGAGGATCGCTTCCCAGGCGATGTCGGAGGCGGTGATGCCGAGCACGTCGCCGAACAGGATCGACGTCAGGCTTCCGGCATAGGACTCCAGCCGGGACAAGATCACCACGCCGATGGCCAGCATGCCTACGAAGAGCAGGCCGATCGCGGTGTCCTCGCCGAGCGAGGTCTGCCTGTGCACGATCTCGATGAGCAGCACCATCGCGGCTGCCGCGAGGGCGGCGCCGAGGATGGGGTTGAAGTCGAACGCGATGGCTGCCGCTATGCCCGGCACGATGCCGTGCACGAAGGCATCGCCGAAGAAGCTCATGCCGCGCAGCACGATCCACGTCCCGACGACCGCTGACATCAGTGCAGCGAGTGAGCTGCCGATCAGCGCCCGTTGCTGGAAGCCGTGCGCGAACGGCTCGAGGATCCATTCCATCAGCCCTGACCTCCCAGGCTCGTGGCGATTGCGCGTGCGTCCGACTCGAGCATGCCCGTGTAGGTGCCTGCTGCCGTGCCGGGTGCGCCGACGCTCTCGACCAGCAGGGGCACCACGGTGACGTCGCTGCCTGCATCCGCGGCAACGGCCTTGCTCAGCGCAGACGGCTGCGCCACGTTCGAGAAGATCGTGCGGACTCCCTCGGCGCGCAGCTGGTCGCCGAGTGCGGCCAGGTCGGCAGAGCTCGGCTCCGCGAGAGTGGTCGAGCTCGGCACGACAGTGCCGGCCACCCGGTAGCCATAGGCGCGCGCCAGGTATCCCAGGGCGTCGTGGTCGGTCACGAGCACGCGGTCGGCCTCCGGGACGGATGCGAGCATGGTCCGCACCCGCTCCTCGCTGGCGCGGATGCCCTCGGCCTCCTGCGTGCCGCAGGCAACGTATGCCTCGTTGCCGGTGGCGTCCGCCAGGGAGCGTCCGATGAGCTCGGCAGCCGTGGCCATGCGCGTCATGTCGAACCACACATGGGGGTCGAAGGCCGTCGAGGGATCCTCGCTGCCGCCCATGCGAACCGGGTCGACTGCGGGCCCGATCTCGAGCACGTGCGCGCCGTCCGTTTCGGCGGCGGCCAGGGCATCGGCGAGTCCGGCTTCCAGGCCGAGCCCGTTGACGACCACGAGCGAGGCGTCCTCGAGGCGGGCCAGCTGGGCAGACGAGGGGGAGAAGTCGTGCGGGTCGGCGCCCGCGGGCATGAGTACCTCGTAGGTGCCTCCGCCGCACTCGGTGATCGGCCCGGCGATGGAGCCGAGCACGGTGGTGGTGGCCACGAGGGTGGGCGGATGAGCGGGGTTCGCGGTGCAGGCGCCGATGAGGGGCACGAGCATGGCCATGCTCGCCCCGGCGGTCACGAGAGCATGCACCCCTCAACGTTAGGGCTTAATGAAAATGATTGTCAATTCCTTAGAAGCGGCCCATGAACTTCAGGATGGCAATGCCGAAGACGCCGATCACCACGAGCACGCGCATGGCGCGCGATCCCGAGCCCAGGGCCGGCCACGACAACGCGGTGAGCCAGGCGAGGAAGACGCCGACGAGGGTCAGGGCAATGCCGCCGAGCCAGGCCCAGCTGCCCGTGAGCACGAGGCCGGCGAACAGCAGCAGGGCCGGGAGCACGACGACGAGCCAGCGCGGCATCGAATGCAGGGCCCGCAGGAACGGGAAGCTGCGCCGCTCGAACCCTGCGCGCGAGGAGCCCTGGCTGCCTGCGCGTGCTGCGGCACGCGATGCGGCGGACGAGGTCTTCGAGGACGAGGTCTTCGAGGACGAGGCCTTCGAGGACGAGGCCTTCGAGGACGAGGATGACGTGGACGCGGGACGACCGGAGGCGCCGCGCGGGGGCGGGCCCCCGGGGCCGCGCACGCCCTTGGGCATGCCGTCCTTGTCCTTGGCCATCGCGCTCCTCCTTCGCCGGGAACCGCCGGGCGTCTACTACCGTGCTCTGCGTGACGGACTCTAATGCGTCGGCCGCCGCGCTCATGGTCATGAGCCGGTTCCGGGTGCCCGCGAGTGCCGCTGCCGCCTTCGCCTCCGATGCCCGCCTGGCCATCGAGGTGATGGGCAGGTGCGCCGGGTTCGTCGATGCCGCCCTCGGCCAGTCGACCGACGACCCCGAGCTGCGCACCATCACCAGCCGCTGGACGAGTATCGGCGCCTACCGCCGCTCGCTGTCGAGCTTCGACGTGAAGATGAGCGCGATCCCGCTCCTGTCGACCGCTATCGACGAGCCCTCCGCCTTCGAGCTCGTGCACGAACGCGATGCCGCGGGGGCGCGCGATGCCGAGAGCGGCCTGGCTGCCGATGCGCACGCCACGCGCCTGGGCGAGGCCGCCGTCGCCTCCGTGGACCGGCTCATCACGTGACCAGGCACGACTTCGCCAACCTGGCCGACGGCGGCCAGGCCCTGGGCAGGCTCCTCGCCTCGGCCGGGCTTGCCGATGACGCAGTGCTCCTCGGGGTCGTCCCGAACGGCGTGCCGGTCGCCCTCGCGGCCGCGCAGGAGTCGGGCCTGCGGGCACTCGGCCTGCGGGTCGTCCGCTCGGATGAAGGCGTGGTGCTGGAGGACGTGCCCGACCTGGCAGGTGCCTGCGCGGTAGTCATCGACGATGGCGTCGAGACCGGCACCGTCGCCAGGGCCGTAGTCGGGCCCCTGCGCGCGGCGGGCGTTCGCGAGCTCGTCCTCGCGGTTCCCGTGTGCCCGCGCGAGGCCATGGCCGATCTCGCGCTGCGCTACGACCGCATCATCGCCGTCGCGACTCCACTGGTGCGCAGGGACCTCGCCTGGCACTACGCGGACTTCGACACCATCGACGAAGCCACGGCCGAGGGCCTGCTGCGCGCCCACCCTTAGGATGACGTCGTCCGCCGACAGCCAGCCGGACGGAGCGCACGTGCGCTTCACCGTGAGAACAGGAGCGCACCGTGGCCGCCGATCGCGTCGATTCCGTCGTCAACCTCTGCAAGCGCAGGGGCTTCGTCTTCCAGTCCTCCGAGATCTACGGCGGCTCTCGCTCTGCCTGGGACTACGGGCCGCTCGGCGTCGAGCTCAAGGACAACGTGCGACGCCAGTGGTGGCAGCACATGGTTCGCGGGCGCGAGGACGTCGTCGGCATCGACTCGTCCGTGATCCTGGCTCCCCAGGTGTGGGAGGCCTCGGGACATGTCGCGACGTTCACCGATCCGCTCACGGAGTGCAAGAACTGCCATAAGCGCTGGCGCGCCGACCAGCTGATCGAGGGCTACGAGGACAAGCACGGTCGTGTGCCGGAGAACGGCCTGGCCGACGTCACCTGCAGCAACTGCGGCACCAAGGGCGACTTCACCGAGCCGCGCGACTTCAACGGCATGCTCCGCACGACTGTCGGGCCGGTCGAGGATGCCTCGGCAGTGCACTACCTGCGTCCCGAGACGGCCCAGGGCATCTTCGTGAACTACCTCAACGTCATGAACTCCGCGCGCAAGAAGCCCCCGTTCGGCATCGGCCAGACGGGCAAGAGCTTCCGCAACGAGATCACGCCCGGCAACTTCATCTTCCGCACCCGCGAGTTCGAGCAGATGGAGATGGAGTTCTTCGTCGTGCCCGGCACGGATGAGGAATGGCATGAGTACTGGCTCAAGAACCGCTGGGACTGGTACGTCGACCTGGGCATGAACCCCGACAACATGCGCTTCTTCGAGCATCCCCAGGAGAAGCTCAGCCACTACTCCAAGCGCACGGTCGACATCGAGTACCGCTTCCGGTTCGCCGGCTCGGAGTGGGCCGAGCTCGAGGGCATCGCCAACCGGACCGACTTCGACCTGTCCTCGCACGGCGAGAAGTCCGGGGTCGACCTGTCGTACTACGACCAGGAGAAGGAGGAGCGCTGGGTTCCCTACGTCATCGAACCCGCTGCCGGCCTCACGCGCGCGGTGCTCGCCTTCCTCCTCGACTCGTACGACGAGGACGAGGCACCCAACGCCAAGGGCGGAGTCGACAAGCGCACGGTGCTCCGCCTCGACCCGCGCCTGGCGCCGGTGAAGGTTGCCGTCCTTCCGCTCTCGCGCAACGAGAACCTGTCGCCGAAGGCGAAGGACCTCGCGGCCGACCTGCGCAAGCGCTGGAACGTGGAGTTCGACGACGCAGGGGCCATCGGCCGCCGCTACCGCCGCCAGGACGAGATCGGCACCCCGTTCTGCGTCACCGTCGACTTCGACACGCTCGACGATCAGGCCGTCACCGTGCGCGAGCGCGACTCGATGGCGCAGGAGCGGATCGGGCTCGACGCCCTTGCGGGCTGGCTGGCGGCCCGGCTGCCTTCCTGCTGACGAGCGACGGCCTCCCTTCCCCTCCTCCTCCTCCCGATGGGTGGCGGCGTGTGGCTGTTTTCGAGC
>CAYFLP010000104.1:8137-8527 GCA_964344045.1 uncultured Bifidobacteriaceae bacterium | reverse complement strand
GGCGGTCACCGATGATGAGCTGACGCTGGCCACGACCGATGGGGGTCATGGCGTCGATGGCCTTGATGCCGGTCTGCATCGGCTCCTTGACGGGCTGGCGCTGCACGACGGTCGGGGCCTGCACCTCGAGTGCACGACGGGTCTCGGCCTCGATGGCGCCGAGTCCATCGATCGGGTTGCCCAGCGGGTCGACGACGCGACCGAGGAAGGCATCGCCGACCGGCACGGAGAGGACCTCGCCCGTGCGGCGGACCGGCTGGCCCTCTTCGATGTGCGAGCCGTCGCCGAGGAGCACGACGCCGATCTCGCGCACGTCGAGGTTGAGCGCGACGCCGAGGAGGCCGCCCTCGAACTCCAGCAGCTCGTTGGTCATCGCCGAGTGGAGGCCTT
>CAYFLP010000104.1:0-8127 GCA_964344045.1 uncultured Bifidobacteriaceae bacterium | reverse complement strand
TCGTCAGCTCCGTCATGGTGTCCTGCTCTCTTTCTCGGCCCGCGTTCGCGGGGGTTCCGTCGGTTTTCGATGCTTGTTCGGCTAGCCGAGCACTGCTCGACGAGCCTGTTCCATCCGTGAGGCAACGGTGCCGTCAATGACCTCGTCGCCGATAGTGACGTGGACGCCTCCGAGCACGCTCGGGTCGACGGCCACGTTGAGGCGCACCGTGCGCCCCTTCAGGCGGGTGAGCAGGGCGGCCAGGCGGGCCGACTGCGCATCCTCCAAAGGTGCTGCCACGCGCACTTCGGCAACCACGCGCTCGCGCTGCGAGGCGGCGAGTGCGCAGAGCTCGTCGACGACTGCGTCGATGCGGCGCCCGTGCAGGTGCCCCACGGCGTACTGGAGCACGTCGAGGGTCGCTGCAGTCGAGCGGCCGCCGATCAGGTCGCGCACGATCGCTGCCTTGGTCGCAGCGGACTGAGCCGGGTCGGTCAGTGCCATCTGCAGGGCCGGCGAGGAGTCCAGCGCCCGGCCGAACAAGAACAGCTCCTCTTCCGTCGAGTCGAGGGCACCCTGGGCCTCGGCAACGGTGAAGGAGGCCTGGTCGGCCAGCTGTTCCAGGGCCATCACGAGGTCGACGTCCTGCGACCAGCGCTGGCCGACGGCCAGGAGCACGACGTCGAGGGCGAGGTCGCTGACCTTGCCGCCGAGCACATCGCGCACCAAGGACTCGCGCACGGCAGAGAGCTGGCCGGAGTCGGCCAGTGCGCTGCGCAGCTGGTTCTCGCGGTCGAGCAGGTCCGCCACGGCGAACAGCTCGCCGGCCAGCCCGGAGAACGCGGCGTCCTGGCGGCGGGCGTCGAGCCCGTCCCGGCAGGCCGACAGGCTCTCGCGACTGGATCCGAGCATCAGCTGGCCGCCTGCCGCTCGAGGTCATCGAGGAAGGCGTCGACGGTGGAGCGCACGCGGGCGTCCTCCGTCAGCGACTCCCCGACCACCTTGCCGGCGAGCGTTACGGCGAGCTCGCCCACCTGGCGGGTGAGCTGCGACATCGCCTGCGCACGGTCGGCAGCCATCTGGGCCTCAGCGGCCGTGGTGACCTGGGCGGCCGCTGCGCGGGCCTCGTTCTTGGCCTCGTCGATCATGCGCGCACGGTCGGCCTGGGCCTCTGTGCGGATGGCCGAGGCCTCCTCGCGAGCCTGG
Source organism: uncultured Bifidobacteriaceae bacterium (assembly GCA_964344045.1). Lineage (GTDB taxonomy): Bacteria > Actinomycetota > Actinomycetes > S36-B12 > S36-B12 > UBA10649. The sequence continues at coordinate 6,942 of CAYFLP010000104.1, read as the reverse complement.
GCGAGCTGCGCGCGGTACTCCTCGAGCACCTTCTGCGCCTCGGCCTCGGCGACGGAGGCACGCTCGATGCCGCCTTCGATCGCGTTGGACCGCTCTTCCAGCGTCTTCTTGATGTTCGGCAGCGCGAGCTTGGCGAGCGCGCCGAACACGACGAGGAACGCGATGATGCCGATGATCAGCTCATCGATGGGCACAGCGAGCACAGAGGGCATTTCCTCTGCCTCGCCACCCGAGGTGGCGACCGCAGCACTCACTGCGGCAATCACGTTAATCACGTCGGTGACCTTCCCGGATCAAGGACTGGGATGAAGAAGCGCTTGCGCGCCCGGATCACTTGCCGAAGACGAAGGGGGCGACGAAGCCGATGAGGGCAAGTGCCTCAGCGAGTGCGAAGCCGAGAATCATGTTCTGGCGGATGACGCCGTAGGCCTCAGGCTGGCGTGCGATGGCCTGGACGCCCTGGCCGAAGATGATGCCGATGCCGACACCGGGGCCGATAGCAGCGAGGCCGTAGCCGATCGAGCCGAGCGAACCGGTGACTTCAGCGAGAACCGACATGTCGTTTCCTTTACTTGTTCCTGGCCGGCGGTCGTTCCGCCGGTCTGGGGTCTGTGGGTGCTATTCGGTTGTGCGGAGCGCTGCGAATGGGCAGGTGCTCCGTGGATCAGTGTTCGGCGTGCTGTTCTTAGTGTTCGGCATGCAGTGCGCCGCCGATGTAGACCGCGGCGAGCAGGGTGAAGATGTAGGCCTGGAGGAACTGGATCAGCGCCTCGAAGCCGGTCAGTGCGATGGCGACCACGAAGGATGCCGCCGAGCCGAGCAGGCCGATGACGCTGGCGCTCAGCAAGTAGAAGGCCGCCACGCTGAAGGTCGCGATCAGGAGGTGACCGGCGAACATGTTGGCGAACAGACGGATGGCGTGCGTGGCAGGGCGCACGATGATGTTGGAGAGGAACTCCAGCGGCGCGAGCAGCACGTACATCGCCTTGGGAACGCCGGGCGGGAACATCATGTTCTTGAAGAACCCGAAGAAGCCCTGCTTGTAGATGCCGATCGGGACCCAGGTCAGGTAGACGATCAGGGCGAAGGCCACGGGGTACGCGAAGATCGACGTGACCGGGATCTGCGCGAACGGGATGATGCTCATGACGTTGAGCATCCAGATCAGGAAGAACAGGGCGAACAGGAACGGCACGAACTTCTCGCCGCCCTTGCCGATGATGTCCTTGGCAATGCCGTCGCGGATGAACAGGTAGCCCAGCTCGCCCACGTTCTGCGCGCCGCGGGGCACCAGCTGGGGCTTGCGGAAGGCGTACCAGAAGAAGCCGACGATGACGATCACCGAGACAGCGAGCAGGAAGGTGACCTTGGAGATGTTGAAGGTCAGGCTGCCGATGGTGAAGGTGAGCACTGCATCGAACTGGAAGATGCCGGCGTCGGGCGCGGGGAACCCGCACCCTGACATCAGGTGGCAGCTCAGCCCACCATTCGCAAGCACTGCTTCAGCGGACACTCGACTCCTCCACGTCCTGCGTCATCTTCATGACTGCTGCTCACCGTCTGTGCCCTGCTGCTCGTCCTGCCGTTCATGGGCGAGCGACCGGAACATCAGGTAGTACGACAACCCGAGCCCCACCATCGCCCCCGCTGCCATGAACAGCTCCTGGTGGCCGAACCACCGGGAAAGCAGCCAGCCGAGTCCGGTGTAGAGGATCAGGCCAGTGATCAACCGGCTGCTGTTCCGCCACGCCAGGTCGGACATCCCCCGCGATTGCTCGATCGAGATTGGCCGCTTGCGCGCGCCGGAACGGTACCACCCGGCCTGGTACCGCGATGTGCTGGGGGCGCTCACTTCATGCCCTCCGGTTCGACGTAGAGCACCTTGGTCTTGCCGAAGATGTAGATCTCCGCAGTGGTCCACGCGAGCGTGCACACGACGATGGTCGCGGCGAACACCTTGGGGTTGAAGAAGGTGGCGTCCTGAAGGATCACGATGAGGACGAACAGGGCGCCGATCTTCACCAGGTACACGCCGAGCGCCACCATCAGGGCCATCTGGGGGTTGTTCTTCAAGGTCCAGCCGACGACGCCCTGGCCGATCGAGAAGAACACGATCACGATCGCCGTCGCCATCAGGCCGCCGATGAGCCCCTTGGACCCGTCGACGAGGAATCCGATGGCCGTGGCGATGAGCCCGACGAGCAGGGTCACTCCCCCGGCCCGGCGCAGGACCATGGCATCGACGGAGGCAGCTCCGGCGACTGTGGTCGTGGCAGCGGGCACGGCGCGACGCTATCGCACTTCCAGGCGCGGTCCCAAGCCAGCGCAGGGCCGCCTGGCATGACGTCTGTCACCCTTGGACCCCGGTTGGCCCCAGGGAGGCGAACCGGATTCAGCCGCCGGTGCGGGCGCGCCCGGTTCGCAGGTCGCGGACTTCGGCCGGGGCCTGCGCCGCTGGTCGCCTCACGGCAAACACCAGCACCGCCAGCCCCACCAGGAACCCGGCCAAGGCCCACGGCCAGGGCACGAAGGCCAGTGCCACGGCGGTTCCGGCGATGAGGGCCGTCCAGGCATACATCAGCACGACCGCACGCACCTGGGAGTGGCCCATCTCGAGCAGGCGGTGGTGCAGGTGCTGCTTGTCCGGCGCGAAGGGATTGCGCCCGGCACGGGTGCGCCGGACGACGGCGAGCGACAAGTCGAGCAGGGGAACGGCCATGACGGCCAGGGGCAGGAGCACCGGCAGCAGGGTGGGGATCAACGTGCCTCCCCCGACGGCATTGGGATCCACCTGGCCGGACAGCGTGATGGTCCCCGCTGCGAGCAGCAGGCCCAGCATCATCGAGCCCGTGTCGCCCATGAAGATGCGGGCGGGGAAGAAGTTGTGCGGCAGGAAGCCCAGGCACATGCCCGCCAGGAGCACGGAGACCAAGGTCGCCAGGGTCGCCCGCTCGAAGCCCATCTCCACGCTCAAGAGGTACGAGTAGGCGAAGAAGGCCGCGGCCGCGATGAACGTGATGCCCGCCGCTAGTCCGTCGAGGCCGTCGACGAAGTTGATCGCGTTGATGCTGATCAGGACGATGATGACGGTGAACAGCACGCTCGTGATGGGATCGAGCACGAAGGTGCCGCCGATAGGCAGCCAGATGATGGCGATTCCCTGGAAGGCCATGACGCCCGCCGCGAGAACCTGGCCCGCCAGCTTGGTCGGCGCGTCGAGGCCCCACTTGTCGTCGACGATGCCCAGGGCGACGATGATCGCCACGCCCGACAGGAGGGCCACGGCCGAGTTGCTGCCCTCGAACACCGCGCGCATCATCGGCAGCTTGCTCGCCAGGAGCATCCCGACCACCAGGCCGCCGGCCATGGCCAGGCCGCCCAGGCGCGGTGTCGGCTCGTCGTGGACGTCGCGGTCACGGACCTCGGCCATCACCCCGAAGCGCAGCGCCAGGCGCCGCACCACGGGGGTGAGCAGGTACGTCACGGCTGCTGCTGCCAGCAGGCACAGGACGTACTCGCGCATCGAAGTCCTTCCGTCAGCCCACCGGGTAGGCCGGACGTGCAGCCACGAGCGCGCCCACCTCGGCGCCGATGGCCGCAGCGTCGGTGCCGTTCTCGTCACGCACGGCGCGGCCGATGAGGCTCGCGATCACGGCCATGTCCGGCTCCGTCATGCCCTGCGTCGTCACAGCAGGGGTGCCCACGCGGATGCCCGACCCCTTCGACGGTGGCTGCGGGTCGTACGGGATGGCGTTCTTGTTCAAGGTGATGCGCGCGGCATCGCAGCGAGCCTCGGCGACGTCGCCGGTGACCCCGAGGGCCTGGATGTCGATCAGGGCCAGGTGCGTGTCGGTGCCCCCGCTGACCGGGCGCATGCCCTCGCCCTCCAGCCCGGCAGCGAGCGCCTGGGCATTGGCGATGACTTGCTGGGCGTAGGCCTGGTACTCCGGAGTGGAGGCCTCCTTCAGTGCGACTGCCTTCGCTGCCACTGCGTGCATGAGCGGGCCGCCCTGCATCATCGGGAACACGGCCTTGTCGATCGCGGCTGCGTGCTCCTCCTTGCACAAGATCATGCCGCCGCGCGGGCCGCGCAGCACCTTGTGGGTCGTGAAGGAGACGACATCGGCATACGGCACGGGACTGGGGATGGCCTTGCCGGCGACCAGGCCGATGAAGTGCGCCGCGTCGACCATGAGGATGGCGCCGACCTCGTCTGCGATCTCCCGGAAGGCGGCGAAGTCGATCAGGCGCGGGTACGCCGTGGCGCCGGCGATGATCATGCGCGGCTTGTGCTGATGGGCCAGCGCGCGAACCTCGTCGTAGTCGATGAGCTCGGTGTCCTGGCGGACTCCGTACGAGACGATGTCGAACCACTTGCCCGAGAAGTTGACCTTGGAGCCGTGGGTCAGGTGCCCTCCGTGGGGCAGGCTCATGGCCAGGACGGTGTCGCCCGGCTTGACGAAGGCCCCGTAGACCGCGATGTTCGCACTCGCTCCGCTGTGCGGCTGGAGGTTGGCGTGCTCCGCGCCGAAGAGCGCCTTGGCGCGCTCGATCCCGATGACCTCGGCGCGGTCGACCTCGGAGCAGCCGCCGTAGTAGCGCTTGCCCGGGTAGCCCTCGGCGTACTTGTTCGACAGCGTCGAGCCCAGCGCGGCCAGCACCGCGGGTGACGTGAAGTTCTCGCTCGCGATCAGTTGGAGGCCACCGCGCAGGCGATCGAGTTCCGACAGGATGACCTGGGCGATCTCAGGATCCTCGCCCTGCAGGGCGGCGAAGTCCGGGCCCCAGAACGGGACGGAACCGGCGGCGGAATTCGACATGCTTCTCCTCGACTCGCAATCTGCGCGCGCTGCGCTCTGATCCCCCGCACGGTCGACGGCGGGTCGGGGACACTCTACGCGTCGGCCGGGGCCGTCCTTGGCGCGACGAGCCCGGGGCACCGCTCTTCCATGGCCCCGTGGGTGAGCTCGCCCTCGCGCACGATGACGGGCGGCACGGTCCGTGCGTCGATGACCGTGCTGGGCAGCGGGGCGCCCATCGCATCATCCGTTTCTCCTGCAACATTCGCACCAAGGGAGCCTGCATCGAGAACGACCGACGCAGCCGAGCCCGCCTGCGCCAAGGCCTGTGCGGCCGTGCGCGGCGGCTCGAGCCCGGCAATGCCCGCGGCCGTCACGACCATCGGACCCGTTGCACGCAGCACTTCGATCAGGAGCGGATGCAAGGGCATGCGGACCGTCAGCGGCGCCTGCGCCGGCAGGTCCCAGGCGAGGGTCGGCTGGGGGTCGAGCAGCAAGGTCGCCGGGCCCGGCCAGAACGAGCTCATCAGTCGCTTGGCCTGCGGGCTCACGCGCGCGGCGATGCCCGACACCGTGCTGCTGCTGCCCACCATCACCGGCAGCGGATGGGCTGCGGAGTAGCCCTTTGCCGTGCGTATCGCCGCCACTCCCCTGGCGGAGAAGGCGTCGGTCGCAAGGGCATAGACCGTCTCGGTCGGCACGATCAGCACGTCACCTCGACGGGCAGCCGCGACCGCAGCCGTGATGGCATGCTCGCGATGCAGCCCGTCGGCGCACTCGATGATGACGGCCATGGCTAGTGCTCCACCTGCCCTTCCCCCGGCACGGCTACCCGGCTACCCGTCGGGCCAGGGTGAATCGGGGCAGCCCGTTGAGGTCGATGCGATCGACGACCTTCTCGAAGACCGGTCGCCCAGCCGGGATGTTCGCCATTGTCGCCAGCTCGAGGTCGGTACGCCAGCCCGTCAGCACGCCCGGAACTCCGCGGGTACCGGCCTCGTTGCCCTGGACGTCCGCGTGCTCGACGACGAGCAGGCCACCTGGGCGCAGCAGGATCGCCGCAGTGCGCACGACGCCTCGCACGACGTCGAGGCCGTCCTCGCCTCCGTACAGCGCCATCGCGGGCTCGAAGTCCTTGACCTCGGGCTCGCGCGGGACCATCTGGTCGGGAATGTAGGGCGGGTTGGTGACGACTACCGCGACCTGGCCGGCCAGGCGCGCGAGGGGCTGGCCCGGATCGGCAACGATCGTCGCATCGGCGTGGAGCACCTCGACCCGCGAGCCGACCGCCGTGAGCGCAGCCTCGTGGCTCGCGGCATTGCGCCTCGTCCAATCGATCGCGTCGTCACTCCACTCGACAGCGTGCACGCGGCTGCCCGGGGCCTCCAGGCCCAGCGAGATCGCGATCGCGCCACTGCCAGAGCACAGGTCGACCGCAATGCGCTCGCCGGCCGGGCGGTCTACGAGCTCGCGCAGTCCGGCCTCGGTGACCAGCTCGGTCTCCGGACGCGGGATGAATACTCCCGGGCCCACCTCGACCTCGATGCGCCGGAACGCCGCCGTTCCCAGCAGGTGCTGGAGCGGAACGCGGGACAGCCGCTTGGCCAGCAGCTTCTCGACCTGCACGCGCTGGTCGGGTGTCATCGAATCCTGCAGGAACAGCCTGCTGCGCGTCGTGCCCATGACGAACGCGACGATCTCGGCTGCATCGACCGAAGGCGAGGGCACTCCTACGGCTGCCAGCCTGCGCTCGGAGTCGAAGAGGACGTCGCGCACGGACTCCCGCCCGCCGACAGTGGCCTCTTCCCAGGCGGTCACGCCGAGCCCACGTCCGTCAGGCGACTGGCCTGGTCAGCGGACACGCAAGCATCGATGACGGCGTCGAGGTCTCCGTCGAGGACCTGGTCGAGATTGTGCGACTTGAAGCCGACACGGTGGTCGCTGATGCGGTTCTCGGGGAAGTTGTAGGTGCGGATGCGCTCGCTGCGGTCGACCGTGCGGACCTGCGACCTGCGCGCATCGGACGCCTCCTTCGCCGCAGCCTCCTCCGCGGCGGCGAGCAGCCGGGCACGCAGGATGCGCATCGCGGATTCCTTGTTCTGCAGCTGGCTCTTCTCGTTCTGGCACGAGACCACAACCCCGG
>CAYFLP010000103.1:8258-8546 GCA_964344045.1 uncultured Bifidobacteriaceae bacterium | reverse complement strand
CAGTCTCGACCAGCACGTGCTGCGCCACGTCGAGTGAGAGTTCGGTGTACTCCCCCGCGCTGCCCACGGCAACGCCACCTGGTGATCTGTGACTCTTGACCGAAGCGCCGGGCAGTGCGCCGATACGGCCCAGCAGGGCCATCACATCGCCGTCGTCCTGTATGGGCTCCGCGATACGCCGCACCACGACGCGCTGGACTTCGTCGGTGGCCACTTCCGACAGTGGCGCCAGCTCGCCGATGGGCGTGGCGGCGGCAATGCCACCGAGCTCGTCAAGGCCGGGAATGG
>CAYFLP010000103.1:0-8248 GCA_964344045.1 uncultured Bifidobacteriaceae bacterium | reverse complement strand
CGAAAACAGCCACACCACGCCACCCATCGCTCGTGCGGGGGAACTAGGCGGTCTCGACGAGAACATGCACCGCCACGTCGACGGGCAGCTCGGTGTACTCGCCCGCACTTCCCACCGCAACCCCACCGGGCGAGCGATGGGCCTTGACGGACGCACCCGGCATCGCGCCGATGCGCCGCAGCAGCGCCATGACATCACCGTCGTCCTGGATCGGCTCGGCGATGCGGCGGACCACCATGCGCTGCACCTGGTCGGTGACGACGTCCGACAGCGGAGCGAGCTTGCCCAGGGGCGTGGCAACGGTGATGCCGCCCAGCTCGTCGAGGCCGGGAATCGGGTTCCCGTAGGGGGAGTTCGTGGGATTGCCCAGCTTGGCGAGCAGGCGTCGTTCGACCGACTCGCTCATGACGTGCTCCCAGCGGCAGGCCTCGGCATGCACCTCTTCCCACGGCATCTCCAGTAGGTCGACCAGCATGCACTCGGCGATGCGGTGCTTGCGCATGACGCGCATGGCCGTCTCGCGGCCCAGGGGGGTCAGTTCGAGGTGCCGATCAGACGTGACGACGACGAGTCCGTCACGCTCCATGCGGGCGACGGTCTGCGAGACCGTAGGACCGCTTTGGCTGAGCCGCTCGGCGATGCGTGCCCGCATCGGGGTGATGCCCTCTTCCTCGAGCTCGAAGACCGTGCGCAGGTACATCTCGGTGGTGTCGATCAGGTCGCCCACGAGTACCCCCTCACGACTTCAGCCACGAAGGCCGCATGACGCCCCCGGCCAACTTTGGTTTGCCTAACCTCAGGCTAGTGCCTAGCCTGCAGACGTGGCATCGGTCCTGTGGTTCCGGCGCGACCTGCGCCTGCACGACAACCCCGCCGCGCTCGCGGCGGTAGAAGCCGCGCAGTCAGCCGGCGATGGGCAGTCAGCCGGTGATGGGCGCACCGTGCCCGTCTTCGTCGTCGATCCCCGGCTGTGGGACCGCGCTGGCGCTGTCCGGCAGGCCTACCTCGCCGACTCGCTGCGCAGCCTCGATGAGTCCCTCTCAGGCAGGCTGCTCGTGCTCCACGGGGACCCTGCGTCGGTGATCCCCGACCTCGCCCGCTCCGTCACGGCGGCCAGCGTGCACGTTGCCGCCGATTTCGCGCCCTACGGCATGCAGCGTGATGCCGACGTGGAGCAGGCCCTCGGGCCGATCCCGCTCATCCGCACCGGATCGCCGTACGCCGTCGCACCGGGCCGCGTGGTGAAGGACGACGGCTCGGCCTACCGCGTCTTCACTCCGTTCTACAAGGCCTGGCTTCGCCACGGCTGGCGTTCGCCTGCGCCGGATCTCGCTCACGACGTCGACTGGTGGCGGCCCATCGAGGGCGACGGGCTGCCGCAGCGGCCGGACCTGGGCGACCTGCGGCTACCGGCGGCGGGCGAAGCCGCGGCCTGGGAGCGCTGGGAGCGCTTCCGGCAGGGCGCACTCGCCCAGTACAAGGACAACCGCGATCGTCCCGACCTCGATGGCACCAGCGCCCTGAGCCATCACCTGCGCTGGGGCGAGCTGCACCCGCGTTCGCTCCTTGCCGAGCTCGCGGACGACCCGGGAGCCGAGACCTTCCGCAAGGAGCTGTGCTGGCGCGAGTTCTACGCCGACGTCCTCGCGCAGTTCCCGGAGTCGGCACGCGCCTCACTCGACGCGCGCTACGACGAGCGCATGCGCTGGGCACAGGACGCAGCAGCAACGCGCATGTTCGACCTGTGGGCTTCCGGCACTACCGGGTATCCCTTCGTCGACGCGGGCATGCGCCAGCTGCGGGCCGAGGGCTGGGTGCACAACCGCGTGCGCATGGTGGTGGCGAGCTTCCTCGTCAAGGACCTCCACCTGCCCTGGCAGCTCGGCGCACGGGAGTTCATGCGCTGGCTGCGCGACGGCGACCTGGCCAGCAACTCCCACGGCTGGCAGTGGACTGCCGGCTGCGGCACTGATGCCGCGCCCTTCTACCGCATCTTCAATCCCGTGCTGCAGGGCCTGAAGTTCGACCCGGACGGCGACTACGTGCGCAGGTACCTTCCCGAGCTCAGGCACATCGCGGGAAAGGCCGTGCACGAGCCCTGGAACAGCCCGCAGGGCTACGCCCACGGGTACCCCGAGCGCATCGTCGACCACCATGCGGAGCGTGACATCGCGCTGGCCGACTACGCGGAGCTCAAGGCATGATCGAGATCCGCAGCGTTGCCGGCACGAACCACGAGGTGCACGCCGTGCTGTTCGACATGGACGGCACGATCGTCGACTCCGTTGCGGCCACCGAGCGCATCTGGGGCGCCTGGGCTGCAGACCACGGGGTCGCCGACCGCCTGGTCATCGACCATGGACGCCCCGCCGAGATCACCATCCGGGCCACCATGCCCCACGTCACCGAAGACGAGCTCGCCGAGCTGCTGCTGGAGCAGCGCCATCGCGAGGCAAGCGACCTCGACGGCGTCGTGCCGATCCCCGGGGCCCATGAGCTGATGGCCTGGCTCGATGAGACCGGTATCCCCTGGGCCGTCGTGACGAGCGCCGACTCCACTCTCGCCCGGGCCAGGCTCGGCGCATGCGGCATCGAACCGCCGATCCTCGTCACGAGGGACGACGTCGTCGAGGGCAAGCCCCATCCGGAGCCCTTCCTCCTCGGGGCCGCCCGCGTCGAGGTGGCCGCGCACCTATGCCTCGTCGTCGAGGATTCCGACGCCGGGCTAGCGTCCGGCACCGCTGCCGGCGCGCGAACCGCCAGCGTCGGACGGCCCGGCGGCGACCTCCAGGTGCGCGACATGCGCGACCTGCTCGAGCAGTTGGGCGGCACTCGCCCGTAGGCTGCGATGCCATGACCGTCGTCGCAGTGCTCTCCATGAAGGGCGGCGTCGGCAAGACCACCGTGACCCTCGGCCTCGCGAGCGCAGCATGGGAGCGCGGCCTCAGCGCCCTCGTGATCGACCTCGACCCGCAGGCGAACGCGTCCATGCCGCTGGAGGTCATGGACGCCCCATTCACCACCAGCGACGTCATCGCCGACTCCCGCCCCGGCGTGGCACGCGAGGCGATCGTCGCGACTGCCTGGGGCAAGGGCATCGACGCCATCCGCTCCGAGCGATCCCTCGAGCATCGCACGGCCGACCAGAGCCGCGAGTCGTCCGTCCGGCTGCGCACCGCCCTGGCGACCGTGCCGCGCGACTACGGAGTCGTCGTGATCGACTGCCCGCCGTCGCTGGGCGAGCTCACGCGCAATGCCCTCCAGGCGGCCGATGCCGCGATCATCGTCACCGAGCCCAACTACTTCGCGGTGCACGGCGCAGCAGAGGCCCTCGAAGCAGTCGACGTGGTGCGCGCATCGGGCAACCCGCGGCTGCGCACGGCAGCGATCGTCGTCAATCGCTACCGTGCAGGCGACCGCGAGCACGACCTGCACCTGCGCGAGCTCACCGAGGCATATGGCGCGCTGGTCTTCGCCCCGCCCCTCGAGGACTGCTCCGCCATTCCGGTGAGCCAGCGGTCGTCCAGCCCGATCCACGCCTGGACCTCACCTGGGTCCGCCGAGATCGCCGAGGCATTCGACGACCTGCTGCTCGCCCTCGTGCCGATGCCCAAGCCCGAGCCACCCCTGCCGTCGATCAGGAGGTTCTTCACATGAGCGACGACCGCGCCCCCCTGCGCAAGGCAGGCGATGACCACCTGCATCCCAGCGCGCTCCGCGCGGAGGAGTCGACCGTGCACCTTGGAGGCACCACGTCGGATGCCCTGAGCGCTGCCGGATCCGACAAGCAGGTCAAGCTCGAGGCCCGCATCCCGAAGTCCTTGCGCAAGTCACTGCGCAAGGAGGCCGAGCGCCGTGGCGTGAGCGTCGACCAGGTCGTCACCGAGGCGCTGCTCTCCCGGACCATCCGGCAGTAAGCCGGGGGTCGCGCTAGCCGGCCGCAAGCCGGAGATCGAGCACGGTCTTGCCCTGCTCGAGTGCCTCCACTCGCTCATGAGCGCGGACGATGTCGTCCAGCGCGTACGCATGGATGGGCAGCGCAGTGAGCGCCCCCGCCCTCGCGGCCTCGTCGAGCAGGAGCGCGCCGCGCAGCAGGCTCTCGCGCGGATCCGCGTAGAGCAGGTAGAAGCGCAGGTCGGCCGACGCGACCATCGCGGGCCGCAGTGGCATGGTGAGCGGACGCGCATCCGTGGCGTACGTGACGATCGAGCCACGGTGCCGCAGGACAGCCAGGTCGCTCTCCCAGTTGTCGACGAGGCTCACCTCGGTGATGAGGTCGACGGGGCCGATGGCCCGCACCTGGTCGACGAAGTCGGCATCGCGGTAGCACAGGCCCGCGTGCGCGCCAGTCTCGACGACCTGCGCGGCCTTCTCGGCCGTGCCCGCCGTGGCGATGACGGTGGCGCCCATCCAGCGGGCCAGCTGGATCGCGAAGTGGCCCACCGCACCGGTGCCACCCTGCACGAGCACGGTCTTGCCGTCGATCGAACCGCCCAGGCACAGCATCTGCACGGCCGTAAGTGCCGGCACCCCGAAGCACGCGCCCAGCTCCCACGATGCCTCGGCCGGCAACGGCACTGCCTGCTCGGCCGAGACCATGCAGTACTCGGCCGCCGTCCCCCAGCGGTTGCCGACGGATGCGAGGAAGACCCAGACGCGCTCGCCCAGGCGTGCCGCGTCGACCCCAGGGCCCACGCCGATGATCGTCCCCACGCCGTCGACGTGCGGAACCTGGAACCCGTCGATGGGGCGCGGGGTGAGCCCCGCGCGCGTCTTGACATCTGTCGGGTTGATGGCCGAGATGACGATCTCGACGAGTACCTGTCCGGGGCCGGGCTCGGGCTGGTCGAGGTCGACTAGTTCGAGGACGTCGCTGGCAGGGCCGGTGGAGCGGTAGATCGCTGCGCGCATGGCTCCAGCCTAGGTGGCTGCCTCACCCAGTCGGGCTGCGTGGAAGGAGCGGCTCCGCCACGGGAAGGAAGGTGCGGCTCAGGGCACCGGGTGATGGGCGTCGTACTTGAGGAAGGACGGGAACTTCGCCACGAGGGCGACTGCTCCCACGACGCAGGCGACTCCGCCGCTGATGACCGACACCGTCTCGCCCGCCAGGGCTGCCACCACTCCCGCCTCGACATCGCCCAGGCGCGGGCCCCCCGCGACGACGACGGTGAAGACGCCTTGCAGCCGCCCGCGATACTCGTCCGGGGTCGCCGACTGCAGGATCGTCGTGCGGAAGACCGCCGAGACGTTGTCGGCAGCGCCCGCGATCGCGAGGAAAAGCAGTGCGAGCGGAAGCCAGCGCGTCATGCCGAACGCCGCGATGGCCACTCCCCACGCGATGATCGCCCAGACGATCGCGCGCCCCTGCCAGCGCACGTGACCGAGCGGCCCCGACAGCACGCCGGAGGCCAGCGCGCCCATGGCGGGCGCCGCCGACAGGAGTCCCAGCACCAGTGCGATGTCGGCGGTCGTGCCCCCGTACCAGTGCGCCGCGATCGCCGGGAACAGCGCGCGGGGCATGCCGAAGACCATGGCGATGATGTCCTCGTAGAACGTCATCTGCAGGTTGATCTTGCCGCGCAGGAATGCGAAGCCCTCGCGGACGGAGGCCCAGCCGGCACGCGGCTTCTCCTGGCCGGGCAGCACGATGGGCGGCAGGCTGGGCAGGCGGAACATCGCCCACACGACCAGGGTGAACGCCGCAACGTCGACCACGTATGCCGACGTCACCGTGCCCGTCGCCGCGACGAGCAGGCCGCCGAGCACCGGGCCGAGCGAGAAGCCGATATTCCACGTGATCATGCCCAGCGCATTGGCGGCGGGCAGCAGTTCCGTCGGCACGATGCGCGGGATGATCGACTGCCGCGCGGGATTTCCGACGGCGAAGAACGCCGACTGCAGCGCGATGATCAGGTAGAGAACCCCGACCGAGTTCGCATGCAGCAGGGACTGGGTCAAGAACGCGACCGAGCACAGCCACAGGCCCGATGCCGAGATCGTCCCGACCAGGCGCCGGTCGAAGGCGTCCGACAGCGTGCCGCCGTATAGGCCGAACCCGATGAGCGGAATCAGCTGGAACAGCCCGACCAGGCCGACCATGAGGCTGGAGTGCGTGAGATCCCATACCTGCAGGCCCACGGCGACCGAGGTCATCTGCTGGCCGATGTTGCTGACGCCCAGCGCCATCCACAGTCGCCGGTAGGGAGCGCTGACGCGCAGGGGCGTCAGGTCGGCGAGCAGGCGGGGCACGGGGTGAACCTACGCCCGTCCCGCGCGCGGTCCGCTCACTCCCCCGCGGCTGCAGCGCCGTTTCCCTCGCGTACGCGTCATTCACCGCCATTCTTGTGACACTTGCGCGAGGGAAACGGGGGTGCGCCGCGCGCATGCGCGAGAGTGGTCAGGGCGATAGTCGCTGGATGCGCCAGTCGGACGCGGCATCGAGGGCGGGCGCGGTCGTGGGGTGAGTGGTCGAACGTTCGCCGGCCGGATTCCCATGAGCTGGACGTTCGCCGGTCGGGTTCGGGTCAGCCGGATGTTCACCGGCTGGGTTCGGGTCAGCCGGACGGTCACCGGTCGCGCGGACGTACTGAAGACGATCGTGCAGGCGCGGCATCCGCCCCTGCCAGAACTCGATGGATACCGGCCGCACCAGCCAGCCGCCCCAGAAGTCCGGCACAGGCACCTGCGTGCCCTCGGGGTACTGCTCCTGTAGCTGCGCATAGCGATCTTCGAGGCCCGCGCGGCCGTCGATGACCTCTGACTGCCGACTGGCATGGGCGCCCAGCTGGGATCCGTGCGGGCGCGAGCGGAAGTACTCGGCCGTCTCGTCGAACGGCACGCGCTCGACGGAACCGATGACGACCACCTGTCGCTGCATGGCGTACCAGGGGAAGACGCAGGAGGCATGCGGGTTCTCGGCGAGCTCGCGCCCCTTGCGCGAGCCGTAGTTGGTGTAGAAGACGAAGCCGCGGGCGTCTGCCTGCTTGAGCAGCACAGTGCGCGCACTGGGCTGGCCGTCGACGGCAGCGGTGGCCACCACCATCGCATTCGCCTCCGGCATGCCCGCCGCAATGGCGTCGTCGAGCCAGGCCTGGAATTGCTGCAGGGGCGTGGGCGCCATCGCGGACTCGTCGAGGCTCCCGGACTCGTACGACACCCGCAGGTCGGCGAGGCGCCGGGGCGCGTCGTCAGGCGGCGGCGTCCATAGGCTCATGCCCCGATCCCATCACGAAACGCCGGCCCATGTTGAATGAGTCCGTAGGCGCTGCCCGTGATGGGCGCGCCCGACGTGAGGAGACCTGATGCACGACTTCGTCCCCGGCCTCGAGGGCGTCATCGCCTTCGAGACGCAGATCGCCGAGCCCGACCGCGACGGCAGCGTGCTTCGTTACCGCGGGGTCGACATCGAGGATCTCGTCGGCCATGTCTCCTTCGGCAACGTCTGGGGCCTGCTCGTCGACAACGAGTTCAACCCCGGACTGCCCCCCGCCGAGCCGTTCCCCATCCCCATCCACTCCGGCGACGTGCGCGTCGACGTGCAGTCCGCGATCGCGATGCTCGCTCCCGCGTGGGGCCTCAAGCCACTCCTCGACATCGATGACGACACCGCGCGCGAGAACCTGGCTCACGTGTCCGTCATGGCGATGTCGTTCGTAGCGCAATCGGCCCGCGGCATCGGCCTGCCGATGGTTCCGCAGAGTCACATCGACGAGGCCTCGACGGTCGTGGAGCGCATGATGCGCCGCTGGCGGGGCGACCCGGACCCCAAGCACGTGCAGGCCGTCGACGCCTACTTCGTCTCTGCCGCCGAGCACGGCATGAACGCATCGACGTTCACCGCGCGCGTCATTGCCTCGACCGGTGCCGACGTGGCGGCATCGATCTCCGGAGCCGTCGGCGCGATGAGCGGCCCGCTGCACGGCGGTGCGCCGTCGCGCGTCCTGGGCATGATCGAGGAGATCGAGCAGACGGGCGATGCCCGCGCGTACGTCAAGGGCATCCTCGACCGCAACGAGCGCCTGATGGGCTTCGGCCACCGCGTCTACCGTGCCGAGGATCCCCGCGCGCGCGTGCTGCGCCGCACGGCCCGCGAGCTCGGCGCCCCGCGCTACGAGGTCGCCGAGGCCCTCGAGCAGGCCGCACTGGCGGAGTTGCGCGAGCGGCGTCCCGATCGCGTGCTGGAGACCAATGTCGAGTTCTGGGCCGCGATCGTCCTGGACTTCGCAGAGGTGCCGGCGCACATGTTCAC
>CAYFLP010000102.1:3477-8583 GCA_964344045.1 uncultured Bifidobacteriaceae bacterium | reverse complement strand
CCGGGCGCGGAGTTCGTGCACACCGACGTGTGGGTCTCCATGGGCGAGCCCAGCGAGGTGTGGGCCGAGCGCGTTGCCCTGCTTACCCCGTATCGCATCGATGCCGCCCTCATGGCCCTGACCGGCGATCCGAACGCCAAGTTCATGCACTGCCTGCCCGCCTACCACGACCAGAACACCGCAGTCGGCCGCAAGGTCGCAGCCGAGTTCGGCCTGGTAGACGGCGTCGAGGTCACTGACGAGGTATTCGAGTCACGCGCAAGCATCGTCTTCGATCAGGCGGAGAATCGCATGCACACGATCAAGGCCGTGCTCGTCGCAACGATGTCCTGAAGCGACGAACCAGGTCTGCAAGGGAGATATTGCCGAGGCCCTGCGCAGCATGGGCACTACGCGAACGACCCCCGGCCGTGACGTGCACGGCCGGGGGTCGTTCGCGAGAAGCCAGGCTTATTACTGAGCGGCAGCCAAGCGGTCGCGCAGCGCGCCCAACTGATCGCGCAGCTCGCCGGGCACCTTGTCGCCGAACTGGTCGAAGTACTCGGCGGTGAGATCGGACTCGGCCAGCCAGGTGACCGGGTCGATGGCGAAGAGCTCGCTCATCTGCGCCTCGGTGATGTCGAGGCCGTCGAGGTTGAGCTCACCCGCTGCCGGGATGAGGCCGATCGGGGTGTCGACCGCGGCAGCCTCGCCTTCGATGCGGCGGATCACCCAGTCGAGCACGCGGGAGTTGTCGCCGTATCCGGGCCACAGGAACTTGCCGTTGGCATCCTTGCGGAACCAGTTGACCTGGTAGATGCGCGGCAGCTTGCTCGAGTCGACCGAGGAGGTGCCGATCTTCAGCCAGTGGCCCCAGTAGTCGGCCATGTTGTAGCCGCAGAAGGGCAGCATCGCGAACGGATCGCGGCGCAGCTGGCCGACGCCGCCCACGGCGGCGGCGGTCATCTCGGACGACACGGTCGCGCCCATGAACACGCCGTGCGGCCAGTCGAACGACTCGGTGACCAGCGGCACGTTGGTAGCGCGGCGACCGCCGAAGAGGATCGCCTCGATCGGCACGCCCGCGGGATCCTCCCAGTTCGGGGCGATCGACGGGCACTGCGCGGCCGGGGCGGTGAAGCGGGCATTCGGATGGCTCGACGGGTCGGCCGACTCGGGAGTCCAGTCGTTGCCCTTCCAGTCGACCAGGTGCGCCGGGGTCTCATCTGTGAGGCCTTCCCACCACACGTCGCCGTCATCGGTCAGGGCGACGTTGGTGTAGATGCAGTTGCCGCTGAGCGTCCGCACGGCATTGGCGTTGGTGGTCATGCCGGTGCCGGGTGCGACGCCGAAGAAGCCGGCCTCGGGGTTGATGGCGTACAGGCGTCCGTCCTGGCCGAAGCGCATCCAGGCGATGTCGTCGCCGACCGTCTCGACCTTCCAGCCCGGGATGGTGGGCTCGAGCATCGCGAGGTTGGTCTTGCCGCAGGCCGACGGGAAGGCAGCAGTGATGTAGTGGTCCTTGCCCTTGGGCGAGGTCAGCTTGAGCACCAGCATGTGCTCGGCCATCCAGCCCTCGTCGCGGGCCATCGCCGACGCGATGCGCAGGGCGAAGCACTTCTTGCCGAGCAGGGCGTTGCCGCCGTAGCCGGAGCCGTAGGACCAGATCTCGCGGGTCTCCGGGAAGTGCACGATGTACTTGGTGTCGCTGCAGGGCCACGCGACATCGTCGACACTGTTGCCGGCGGCGTCGACCAGCGGCATGCCGACCGTGTGCACGGCAGGGACGAAGTCGCCGTTCTCGCCGATCTCGGCGAGGGCAGCGGAGCCCATGCGGGTCATGATGCGCATGCTCGCGACGACGTAGGGAGAGTCGGAGATCTCGACGCCCAGCTGCGAGATGTGCGAGCCGAGCGGACCCATCGAGAAGGGGATGACGTACATCGTGCGACCGCGCATGGCGCCGTCGAAGAGCCCCTTGAGAGTGCCGCGCATCTCGGCCGGGTCTGCCCAGTTGTTGGTGGGCCCGGCGTCCTCGGCCTTCTCGGAGCAGATGTAGGTGCGGTCCTCGACGCGCGCGACATCGCTGGGGTTGGAGCGTGCGAGGAACGAGTTCGGCTTGATGGCCGGGTTCAGCCGGATGAAGGTGCCCGCATCGACCATCTGCGACGTGAGCCTGTCCCACTCCTCCTGCGAGCCATCTGCCCACACCACGCGATCGGGCTTGGTGAGCGCTGCGACCTCCTCAACCCACGCGATCAGCTTCTTGTTGGCGGTCGGCGGGTTCTCCAGGCCGGGGACGGTCATAGCGCGCTCCGATGCGAGTCGTCCGCAGTGCCAAGGTGGACTGCGGTATCGCCCAAGGATGCCCCTTCGCAGGCAGGTCGTGCGGTCGCAAACGGCATGAAAGCGCTGTCCTGTGACCAAGTGCACAGGCATGGCAGGCCCAGCGAGTTAGGCAGGTCACATGACCCGTCGACAGGCGTTGCTACTGCGCGGAATCCACTGCGAGGTCAACGATGCGCGCATAGGCCTTGGCACCCTCGGGACGCAGGTGGATCCCATCGGCGTACAGCCATTCCGGGTGGCGCGAAGCGGCCCAGTCCCAGTCGATGATGCGCACGCGATCCGCCGCATAGTCGCCGTCGCAGCGCCTGAGCATCTTGTTGTTGGACTTCACCCAGGAACGCTCGGCGTGGATCGTGAGGAAGTAGACGCTGCGATGAGGCCCTGCCGTGTCGACGACGTCGTGGCAGGTCTCGATCGGGAAGGTCCCGTTGGTACCCAGGTGCACGACGACATTGGCCGGCAGGCCTGTGCCGCGCTTGCTCAGCAACCCTGGTGCGGTGCCCGCCTGCCGGCTCTCGTCCGCGTCGACGATGGCGAACCCGCGGTCCTTGAGGGGGTACTTGGCGCCCAGCATCACTGAGTCGCCGACGGCGATGCGATCGCCACCGGCCGCCGAGGCCGGCGAGGCAGGAAGGGCCACCGCGAGCGCGATTGCCGACAGGGCGGTGGTGGATGCAGCGAGCCAGCGGGTTCGGCCGCGGCGAGGGGAAGTCAGTCTCACTGCGTCATTGGATCACGCAGGCGAGCCAGCCATGCCGTGCGCCACGCGAGCGACGATCTCGCGCAGGATCTCCGGCGACGTCGCGAAGTTCAGCCGGGCGAAGCCGCGGCCCTGTGCTCCGTAGTAGGGGCCAGGGCTCAGGGCCACCCGGCCTCGCTCGAGCAGCACCTCGGCCGGGTTGGGCCCGAGGTCGGTGTCGGTGAAGTCGAGCCAGGCGAGGTACGAAGCAGCCGGCATCGCATACCTCACGCCCGGCAGCTGCGAGGCCACGAGATCGACGAGGAGCCGGCGATTGGAGTCGATCGCCGCGACCACCTCGTCGAGCCAGGGCTGGCCGGAGTCGAAGGCGGCGATCGCCGCCATCACCCCCAGGTTGCCCGCACTGAAGGTGACTTCCATCGGCATGCGGGCCAGGTCAGGGGCCGTGCGCGCACTTGCGACGACCTGGGCGCACTTGAGGCCGGGGATGTTCCAGGACTTCGACGCCGAGGTGACGACGACCGCGTTCGCATCGGCGCCGGCGACTGAGAGATAGGGCAGGTGCTGGGCACCCGGGAGCGTGAGCGGCCCATGGATCTCGTCGGCGACGACGAGCACGTCATGCTCGGCCGCAAGCGCCGCGATCGTCTCCAGCTCGGCGCGGGTGGCGACGGACCCAGTCGGGTTGTGCGGATGGCACATGAGGAAGGCCGAGACATCCGGGCGCGCGAACGCCGCGGCCATGGCGTCGAGGTCCCAGCGATAGGTGCCATCCGGGTCACGAAGGAGCGGGACTTCGGCCAGCTCGCGGCCGGCGACCTTCGTGACGCTGGAGAAGAAGGGCGGGTAGACCGGCGGGTTGATCACGACCGACGAACCCGGAGCCGTCAGGTGCCTGATCGACTCGGCTACGCCCGAGACCACGTCGCCCACGACCATCACGTGCGCGGGGTCGACCTCCCACTCCCATGCCCGGTGCGCGTACCCGGCGAAGGCCTCGCCGAGGCCGGTCACATCGCGATAGCCGATATCACTGCGACGCACTGCTGCCATGAGCTCGTCGGCGATGGGCTCGGCGATGGAGTAGTCCATCTCGGCGACCCACGCGGGCAGCACGTCTGCGGGATACACCCGCCACTTCGCGCTCCGTCGGGTGCGCAGATCGTCGAGGGACTCGAAAATGCTCATGGCTCCACCTTGGCATCGACGGGCTGGAAGGCACGCAGTCTCAGGGAATTGCCCACCACGAACAACGACGACATCGCCATCGCCGCGCCGGCGAACAGCGGGCTCAGCAGCCCGACGGCCGCCAACGGGATCATCGCCACGTTGTAGGCGAAGGCCCAGAACAGGTTCCCCTTGATGATCGCCAGGGTGCGGCGCGACAGCCTCACCGCGTCGGCGGCGGCCATGAGCGTGCCGCGCACCAGGGTGATGTCGGCAGCCTCCATGGCCACGTCGGTTCCGGTGCCCATGGCCAGGCCGAGGTCCGCAGCGGCGAGCGCGGCCGCGTCATTGACACCGTCACCGGCCATCGCGACGACCCGGCCACGGGCCTGGAGTCCAAGGACGACACCGACCTTCTCCTCGGGAAGAACCTCGGCGATCACCTCGTCGATGCCGACTTCGCGTGCGACGCTGGCAGCGACGCGCTCGTTGTCGCCCGTGAGCAGTACGGGAGTGAGTCCCAGGCGGCGCAACTGCGCGACCGCTGCCGCACTGTCTGGCTTGACCGTGTCGGCGACGACCAGGAGCCCGGCATGCACGCCATCGACGGCGACGGCCACGACGGTCCGGCCGGCCGCCTCGTGCTCGGCCCGGCTCTGGGCCATCGCGCCCGGCTCGATCACCGACCACTGATCGCGGAGCCAGGAGGGCCTTCCGACGGCTACAGCACGGCCCTCGACCACCCCGTGGGCACCGCGACCGCCCGAGGCCGCGAACGACTCGACACCAGGCAACGCGGAGGCCTCGCTGGCGGCACGTGCGATGGCCTGCGCGATGGGATGCTCGGATGCATGCTCGACAGCACCTGCGAGTCGGAGCAGGTCTGGCCCAGATGATTCTGGCCCAGATGA
>CAYFLP010000102.1:0-3377 GCA_964344045.1 uncultured Bifidobacteriaceae bacterium | reverse complement strand
CGACAGCACCTGCGAGTCGGAGCAGGTCTGGCCCAGATGATTCTGGCCCAGATGATTCTGGCCCAGATGAGTCTGGCCCAGATGAGTCTGGCCCAAGGAAACCTGGCCCAGGGACCACGTCGACCAGCGTCATGTGACCACTGGTCACCGTCCCCGTCTTGTCGAGCACGATCGTGTCGACCTGCCTCGTCGACTCCAGCACCTCCGGACCCTTGATCAAGATGCCCAACTGCGCACCCCTGCCCGTACCGACCATCAGCGCAGTCGGCGTGGCCAGGCCCAGCGCACAGGGGCACGCGATGATGAGCACTGCGACCGCTGCCGTGAAGGCCATCTGCACATCGCCCGTGACCACGAGCCAGGTGATCAAGGTGACGAGCGACAGCCCGATGACGACCGGGACGAAGACGGACGAGACGCGATCGGCAAGGCGCTGCACGGGTGCCTTGCCGGACTGAGCCTGCTCGACCAGCGCTGCGATGCGTGCGAGCTGGGTGTCCGAGCCGACCTTGGTGGCCTCGACAAGCAGCCGGCCGCCCGCATTGACGGTTGCGCCGACCACCAGATCGCCGGGCCCGACCTCGACCGGCACGGTCTCGCCCGTGACCAGGCTGGCATCGACCGCTGACGTGCCTTCGACGACCACGCCATCCGTGGCGATCTTCTCCCCCGGCCGGACCACGAAGTGATCGCCCACGCGCAGGTCATCGATGGGCACGCGCACCTCGACGCCGTCGCGCAGCACGGCCGCATCCTTGGCTCCGAGCTGGGCGAGGGCACGCAGGGCCGCGCCGGCGGTGTCCTTTGCACGGGTCTCGAGATAGCGGCCGAGCAGGATCAGGACGGTCACGGCCGACGCAACCTCGAGGTAGATCTCGGGCGTCGTGGTCTCGCCATGCGGAAGCAGCTGGAAGGACATCTTCATGCCGGGCTCGCCCGCGCCGCCCAGGAAGAGCGCGTACAGCGACCACGCGTAGCTCGCGATCACCCCGACCGAGATCAAGGTGTCCATGCTGGCCGCGCCATGGCGAAGGTTGATCCAGGCCGCGCGGTGGAAGGGGAGCGCGCCCCACACCACTACCGGCGATGCCAGGGCGAGGGACGCCCACTGCCAGTAGGTGAACTGCAACGCGGGAATCATCGCGAGCAGCACGACGGGCACGGTCAAGGCAGCGGACACGACCAGTCGCTGTCGCAGCTCGGCGAGTGCCGTGCTGGCCTGCTCGGGGGTCAGGCCCTCTGCGGGCTCGGCCTGCGCCTTCGGCTCCCGAGCCTTGTAGCCCGTCGCCTCGACCGTGGCGATGGCATCAGCAGCGCTGAGCCCTGCCGGGAGCTCGACGTGCGCCTTCTCCGTCGCGTAGTTGACAGTCGCCGTGACGCCCGGCATCTTGTTGAGCTTCTTCTCGATGCGCAGCGCGCAGGTCGCGCACGTCATTCCCTCGATGTCGAGGTCGACGGTCGTCGCAGGCGTCGCGCTAGCCGGCTGCGACGAGGACATACCCGCCCGCCTCGTCGAGGGCTCCGGCCACCTGCTCATCGGTCAGCGAGGCGCCGGTGATGACCATGGCGGACGGATCGCCCAGCGTGATGGTCACCTGTGCATCCGGAGCGAGCGACGTGATCTCGTCGGTGACTGCGGCGACGCAGTGCCCGCAGGTGAGCCCTTGAACCTGGTACGCGTGCGTGCTCATGACGATTCCGTTCTCCTCGGGATGGTCTTAGGCCAGGGACAAGAACAGCTTCTCCAGCTGCTCGCGTGTCATCGGTGCGGCGTCGCCATGCTCCCAGCACTGCTGCAGGCCGGAGGCGACGATCTTGAAGCCGGCGCGGTCGAGCGCCTTGGAAACGGCCGCGAGCTGGGTGACCACGTCGCTGCAGCTCCGCTCGGCCTCGATCATCGAGATGACGCCATCGAGCTGTCCGCGGGCCCTGCGAAGGCGCAGCAGGATGTCGTGCGTGACCTCGGGGTCCATGTCCATGTCCCCATAGTACGCCCATACCCTGCCGGGTATCAGAACCACGGAAACGGCTGCACGATTGCGGTCTACTAGCGTGGAGCAGTGAGCACGGACAGCGCGCAGGCGGTCGCAGGACCCGGCCGGGCCCTGCAGCATTACCTGCTCACTGCCACCGTGGCTCGCTCGGGAACCGAGGCCGCCGGGCCAGCCCTCCTCGTCTCCGCCATCGCCGTGCTCGGCAATGCATCGCATGCCTCCTATCTCGTCGCCTGCCTCACCGCATCGGCTGCCGTGGCCGGCCCTGTGATCGGCGCCCTTGTCGATCGGTCCCACCAGCCGCGGCGGGCCTTTCGCCTCGCGATGGCCATGATGGCCCTGGGCCTGGGGCTCCTGGCGCTGTTCCTCGCGCACCTGCCCTTCTGGTCACTGGTCGTTCTCGCCGTCGCCGCCGGCATGGGCTACCCCGCCATCACCGGTGCCTGGAGTGCCCAGGTACCGGCCATGGTCGATGAGAGCCACCTGCGCCTTGCCTACTCCCGCGACGCAGCCACGTACAGCATCGCCGCTGTCGTCGCTCCCCCGATCGCAACGGCCCTCGTCGCCGTCGCGGCCACGGCACCCCTGTGGCTTCCCGCGGCACTGCTGCTGGCCGGCATCGTCCTGATCCGCTGGGTTCCGCTGCACCACCGCGAGCAGGCCACAGGCACGAGGGGCGGCACAGCGGCGGGGCTGCTGGGCAATCTCAAGTCGGGCCTGTCGGCCATGGCCCGGATCCCGGCCCTGCGCCGCACGATCCTCATCACGACGATCGGCTTCGCCGGCACGGCAGCCGTGTTCATCGCTGCTCCTCTGCTGTCGAAGAAGTTCACGGGCGGGCTTGCCTTCACCAGCGTGATCCTCGCCGGATTCGCCATCGGCGGGCTGCTGTCGGCTCTCGCCGTCGCCAAGTTCCACGTGCGCCGGCCCGACCGCGACATCGTCCTGTTCACCTTGCTGTCGGGCCTGGCACTGGCCCTCGTCGGCCTCGCGCCCACGGCCTGGCTCGTGGTCGTCGCGGCGTTCTTGATGGGCGCGACCGAGCCGGTGATCGTGAGCGGCATGTTCCAGGTGCGGGCGCGCGAGTCATCCGGATCCGTGCGCGCCCAGGTCTTCACGACCGCCGCGAGCTTGCGCATGACTGCCTTCGCCCTGGCATCAGCGGCCTGCGGCGCGCTCGCAGGGCTCGGCATCGGCCCGGTCATCGTCCTCGGAGTGATCCTCCATGTCGCAGGCGTCGTCGTCGGAGTGGCATTCGGGCCACGATCGCGCGCGAGCGTGCGCCCATGAGCGCATCAGCGACCCGCACCGTGCCTGGCCGCCTGGCACTGTGCGGCAGCGACGGTGCCTCGGCTGCCATCGGCGAGATCGAGGCCTGGATCG
>CAYFLP010000101.1:6631-8592 GCA_964344045.1 uncultured Bifidobacteriaceae bacterium | reverse complement strand
TCTTCACGGGAGCACCCTTCTTCGCCGGTGCGGCCTTCTTGGCAGCCATGTCATCCCCTGATCCTCAAGCGGGCCCCATCGTGCAGCCCGGCCCCCGATGCCGTGTCCGACGGATGCTAGGGCCAAAGCGGGCCCCGCGTGGCCAAGCCGCGCCGATAGTGCGCAATCGCACGAGCGAGGCCGTCGCTATCCTTCATCACACCGCGCTTGCCCCCAGGCCAGCCGACTCCCACCCGACGCCCAGGAGGACCCATGTACCGGGCCGTGCCCGCGCAGATCGACCTGCCTGCGATGGAGCATGAGGTCCTGGCCATGTGGGATGCGGAGGACGTCTTCGCGTCCTCGGTCGCCGCTTCCGAGGGGCAGCCCCTGTGGGTCTTCTACGAAGGGCCGCCCACGGCCAACGGCACGCCCGGCACCCACCATGTCGAGGCCCGCGTCTTCAAGGACGTCTTCCCGCGGTACCGCACCATGAAGGGCTACCACGTCCCCAGGTCGGCCGGCTGGGACTGTCACGGCCTGCCCGTCGAACTCGCCGTCGAGAAGGAGCTCGGCTTCAGCGGCAAGGGCGATATCGAGAGGTACGGCGTCGCGGAGTTCAACGACAAGTGCCGGGCATCCGTGCTGCGCCATGTCGACGAGTTCACGGCGATGACCCGGCGCATGGGCTACTGGGTCGACTTCGACAGCGCGTACTGGACCATGGACAAGGACTACGTCCAGAGCGTGTGGTGGTCGCTCAAGCAGATCTTCGACAAGGGCCTGCTCGTCCAGGACCACCGGGTCGCCCCGTACTGCCCGCGATGCGGCACGGGCCTCTCGGACCATGAACTGGCCCAGGGCTACGAGACAGTGGTCGACCCGTCGGTCTACGTGCGGTTCCCCGTCGCGGCCGCAAGCCCCCTGGCCGCCGAGTTCCCGGGCATCTCGCTCCTCGTCTGGACGACGACCCCCTGGACCCTGGTCTCGAACACGGCCGTCGCGGTCAAGCCAGATGCCGCCTACGCAGTCGCACGCTCGGCCGACGGCGAGCTCTTCGTGCTCGCCGAGGAGCTCGTGCCCGCGGTACTCGGCGACGACGCGACCGTGCTGCGCACCATGCCCGGACGCGACCTCGAGCGCGTGCCGTACGTGCGCCCGTTCGACTACGTCGACATCCCCGACTCCCACTACGTGATCCTGGCCGACTACGTCACGACGGACGACGGAACGGGCCTGGTGCACCAGGCACCCGCCTACGGCGCCGACGACCTCGCGTCCTGTCGTGCCTACGGCCTGCCCATGGTCAATCCGATCACTCCCGATGGCCACTTCAACGACGATGTCGCCGTCGTCGGCGGGATGTTCTTCAAGAAGTCCGACGAGACCCTCGTCGCCGACCTCGACCAGCGCGGACTGCTGTTCAAGCACCTGCCGTACGAGCACTCCTACCCGCACTGCTGGCGGTGCCACACGCCGCTCATGTACTACGCGCAGCCGTCCTGGTATATCCGCACCACCGCTATCAAGGATGCGCTGCTGCGCGAGAACGGCGAGACGAACTGGTACCCGCCGACGATCCAGTGGGGCCGCTACGGCGACTGGCTGACGAACAACGTCGACTGGGCCCTGTCGCGCAACCGCTACTGGGGCACTCCCCTGCCGATCTGGCGCTGCCCCGACGGCCACCTCACGGCAGTCGGCTCCCTGGCCGAGCTGAGCGAGCTCGGCGGAGTCGACGTGCGCGAGAGCGATCCGCACCGGCCTTACATCGATGACATCACGATTCCCTGCCCGCAGTGCGCGGCCACCGCGACGCGCGTGCCCGAGGTGATCGACTGCTGGTACGACTCCGGCGCGATGCCGTTCGCGGCACAGGGGTATCCGCACAAGACCCCGGACACCTTCACCCCGCAATACCCCGCGGACTTCATCTGCGAGGCGATCGCCATGAGCGTGTAGAACCAGCCGCGCGTCTGGTC
>CAYFLP010000101.1:0-6621 GCA_964344045.1 uncultured Bifidobacteriaceae bacterium | reverse complement strand
GATCCGCACCGCCCGTTCATCGACCGCGTGGAGATCGGCTGCCCGGAGTGCGACGGGACGATGCGACGCACGCCGGAGGTCGCCGACGCGTGGTTCGACTCCGGGGCGATGCCGTACGCGCAGTGGCACTACCCCTTCGACCACGAGGACACGTTCGAGTCGCGCTTCCCCGCGGACTTCATCTGCGAGGCGATCGACCAGACGCGCGGCTGGTTCTACACGCTCATGGCGATCGGCACGCTCGTCTTCGACAAGTCCTCGTACCGCAACGTCGTGTGCCTGGGCCACATCCTCGACGAGGACGGCCGCAAGATGAGCAAGCACCTCGGCAACGTCCTCGAGCCGATCGGGCTCATGGACGATCACGGCGCTGACGCCGTGCGATGGTTCATGCTCGCCGGCGGCTCGCCCTGGCAGGCCCGCCGGGTCGGCCACACGGCCATCGCCGATGTCGTGCGCAAGACCCTGCTCACCTACTGGAACACCGTCTCCTTCCAGTCGCTCTATGCGCGTACGGCGGGGTGGACCCCGGCCGACGGCGCACCTGGCGTCGCAGACCGGCCGGTCATCGACCGCTGGCTGGCATCGCAGACCCAGCTCCTGGCACAGGGCGTCGACGAGGCACTGGAGTCGTTCGATACCCAGCGCGCGGGCCGGCTGCTGTCGGCGTTCATCGACGACCTGTCGAACTGGTACGTCCGCCGCAACCGCCGCAGGTTCTGGGAGGGCGACCCCGCGGCTCTCATGACCTTGCACGAGGCACTGCGCGTGGTGACGCTGTGCATGGCACCCTTCACGCCCTTCATCTCCGAACGGGTCTGGCAGGACCTCTTCCGGTCGACCGACGCGGATGCGCCGACCTCGGTGCACCTGGCCTCATGGCCAGCAGTCGACCCGGCACTGATCGACCCGACGCTCGGCGAGCAGATGGCCCAGGTGCGCCGGCTGGTCGAGCTCGGGCGCGCATCTCGTGCCGCGTCCAGCGTGCGCACCCGCCAGCCGCTGCGCAGGGCATTGATCTCGGCACCGGGCTGGGCGGCCGTGCCAGGCGACCTGCAGTGGCATGTCTCCGACGAGCTCAATGTGCAAGGCCTCGAGAGCCTGGAGGGCTCGAGCCTGGTCGACGTGTCGGTAAAGGCCAACTTCCGCGCCCTCGGCCAGCGCTTCGCCAAGCAGACTCCGCTCGTCGCGCAGGCGATCGCGGCCGCCGACCCGGAGGCATTGGTCGCCTCCATCCGCGCGCATGGCTCAGCGGAGCTCGTGGTCGATGAAGTGGGCACGGTCGCGGTGGGCATCGACGACGTGGTCGTCACCGAATCCCCGCAAGAGGGCTGGGCCGTGACATCGGAGAACGGCGAGAGCGTTGCCCTCGACCTCGAGCTCGATGACGCACTGCTGCGCGCGGGCCTGGCACGCGAGCTGATCCGCACGATCCAGGAGGCACGCAAGTCCAGCGGCCTGGAAGTCACGGACCGGATCGAGCTGTCCTGGCAGTCGGACGATGCCGAGATGGCAGCCACCTGGGCCGAGCATGGCGCTGCGATAGCAGCGGAGGTCCTAGCAGTTCAGGTCCTGGCTGGCGAAGTCCTGGCTGGCGCGTCGAACGCCGAGCCCGTCCCGGCCGGCGCTTCCCTGATTGCCACGGACCTTCCGGTCACCCTGGCCATCCGCAAGGCCTAGGGCCGCTTCCCGCCGAGCCCCGCTGAATGGCGGTTTTCACGGCCGATCTCGGCCGAAAAACCGCCATTCAGCGGGGCTCGGCGGCGCCGGAGGTCAGGCGTCGAGCGCAGCCCGCTGCTGGTCGAGCACTGAACGGACGTTCGCACGGATGATGTCTGCCTGCGCCTGGGCATTGCGGACCATCTCATCGGCGGTGCGCTGCGCCAGGGCCACTACCGCCTGCGCATCCTCGTTGCCCTCGAGCGCCGCGAGGACCTCGGCCGGAGCCTCGATCGGCACGGGCGCCGTGGGCATCGACGCGGCCCGCGCGCGCAGCACGGCGAGCTCGGACTCGGCTTCGGTAAGGCGCTGCTCGGCCACGGTCACGCGCAGCTGCAACTGGTCGCACTGTGCACGGAGCACGGCCTCGCCATCGCGCGATCGCTGCAACTCGTCGGCAAGCTGGGCCACGTCGGCCTCGACCACATCGAGGAACTCGTCGACCTCGTCCATGTCGTAGCCGAGATGGAACCGGGTTGTGCCGAACTCGGTCGCACGGACTTCAGCAGCAGTCAGCGGCATGTCGGGTTCCTCTCGTGGCTCTCGTGGCTCGTGCGGCGTACGCGGGGCTCGTTGCGTCTTGCTCGGTGCTACGTACTACAAGGACAGCAGGATGTTGATGAGGATCTGCAGCAGGACCAGGACGATCAAGAAGGCCAGGTCTAGCTGCACGTTCCCTATGCGCAAGGGAGGAATGATCCGGCGAACGGCCTTGATAGGCGGATCCGTCAGCGTGTAGATGCCCTCGGCGATCACCAGCATCGGGCCGCGGGGCCGCCAGGACCGCGCGAACACCTGCACGAAATCCAGGACGAGCCGGGCGATGAGGACGAGCCAGTAGAGCCACAGGACCGTGGCGATGACCTGCCAGACGGCCCCCATCGACTTCCTCCCGGTTCAGCGTTGATGAACGTGACTGCGCCGCAGGCATCCCCGCGCGCGAGCTCAGCTCTGGTTGAAGAAGCCGTCCTGCTCGACCTGCGCACGCGCCTGCGCGCCGACATCGACGTTGGCCGGCGAGAGCAGGAAGACCTTGTTCGTGATGCGCTCGATGGAGCCGCGCAGGCCGAAGACCAGGCCGGCGGCGAAGTCGATGATGCGCTTGGCATCGGGATCATCGAGCTCGGAGAGATTCATGATGACCGGCACGCCGTCGCGGAAATCCTCGCCGATGCGCCGAGCGTCGTTGTAGCTGCGCGGATGCACGGACTCGATGCGGCTCAGGTCGATGGGGCGGCGATCAGCCAATGGCGCGGAGGTCGGCCGTGACGGCGCAGGAGCGTCGGCCCGGAAGGTGCGTACCGCGCGGGTGTCACTAGGGATGGGACGGACCGACCGGCTGCTGTACCGATCGTCGTAGTCGTCGTACGAGCGAGAGCTCTCGCGGGAGCCGCGCGAGTCGTAGTCGTCGTACTCCGAGTAGCCCTCATCGCCGCGATCCTCGACCAGACCGAGGTACACGGCCATCTTGCGCATTGCGCCAGCCATCAGTGCCTCCTGTCAGTGCTGCGTCGTCCGGGCGGGCAAGTTGAGACGTTACTGCACGTAGGCGCGGTGGCCGAGCACTGCTCCCCCGATGCGCACCTGTGTCGCGCCATGCGCGATGGCTGCCTCCAGGTCGTCGCTCATGCCCGCCGACATGGCCTCCGCCAGCGGATGCGCATGGCGGATCCCCTGCCAGGTGCGCTCGAGCAGCGCGAACGCGGCGTCGGGATCGCCCGGATGGGGCGCCACTCCCATCACCCCGCCCAGCCGGAGTCCCGCTGATTGCGCCACCAGGTCGGCAAGGGCCGCGGCCTGCCCGGGCGCGACCCCGCCGCGCTCGGGTCGGTGCACGGGATCCAGGCCGACCTGCACGAGGGCTTCCAGCGTCCTGCCGGCCGCATGCGCACCTCGGGCGAGCGCATCGACGAGCTCAGGCCGGTCGACGGACTCGACGACGTCGGCCCAGCGCGCAACGGACCCCGCCTTGTTTCGCTGAACCTGGCCGATCATGTGCCAGCGCAGGCGGTCGCCCGTCGCACCGAGTTCCGCGCGCTTCGCGCGGGCCTCCTGGTCGCGGTTCTCGGCAATGTCGCTGACGCCTAGGTCCGCAAGGATCGCGATGTCCGAGGCAGGGAACGTCTTGGTGACGACGACGAGCAGGACCTCGTCTGCGCGCCGGGACGCCAGCCGTGCGGCATCGATGCGCTCACGCACCTGGGTGAGTCCGTCGGCGATCTCGTGCGCTCGGGTCACGGCACTACTCCATCACAGGGCAGGGGCGATCATGGCCACCAGTCCGTTGCGTCCCGTCACGCCATCGCGGCGATAGGAGAAGTACGCACTGTCCTCGTACGTGCACCCTGGCAATGCCTCGATCGCATTCCTGCCGACGCCCAGGCCCTCCAGCCGCGCCAGGACCCCCGCACGCACGTCGATTCCCACCTGCCCGTCATCGCATGCGACGAGCACGCCAGGCCCGTCCGCCAGGCTGTGCTGCACGGCAGCCACTCGATCAGCAGGCACCGGGTAGCAGGCACCGCAAATCGCCGCAGAGAGGACGCCGGCCCTGACCTCGTCGTCCAGTGCGCGCACGGCAGCCACTGCCGCACCGACCGCGTCGGCGACCAGGCCCTGCCACCCGCAGTGGACGACAGCGATCGCTCGCTCGCCGGCCAGCGCGAGCATGGCGCAGTCGGCACCCAGGGCGAGAAGGGCGATACCCGCCTGGTCCGTGACCAGCCCGTCGTATCCCAGGTCGTCGTGGCCCAGCCCGTCCCCCCGCCGAGCCACATGGAATGGCGGTTTTTCGGGCCCTCCGGGCCCCGAAAACGACCATTCCATGTGGCTCGGCGGTGAGGGAGTCGGGGCGGGTGGCTCCTGCTGCGAGACATACCTGATCCGCGCTCCATGGACGGCCTGGATCACGGCCAGTTCGCTGGCTCCGACCGCCTGGCGCACCGCATCCCGGTTGCGCTGCACGGCGATCGGGTCGTCGCCCACGTGGGCAGCGAGGTTCAGCGAGGCGAAGGCGCCCTCGCTCACTCCCCCGAAACGACCGGTAGCCGCCCAGTGGACTGGGCGGCTACCGGGTGCCTCCGCGAACCTGCCGGTGGCAATGAACATTCGTCGAGGGGAAGTACAACGAAGGTTCGACGACTGCTTCTCGAACGCGCTACTTCAGGAAATCGGGGATGTCGAGGTCGTCGTCGGTGTCCTCGAACACGATCGTGCGCGGCTGCGCACCCCGACTGGTCGGTGCCACGACGGCCGGGATCTCGCCCGTGCCGCCGTCCTCGCGCAGCCGGGCAGTGCTGCCCGTGCCGATGCGCTTGGAGGCAGGCGGCTCCCCGCCGTCGAAGCCGGCGGCGATGACAGTGACCCGGACCTCGTCGCCCAGGGTGTCGTCGATGACGGCGCCGAAGATGATGTTCGCGTCCGGGTGCGCAGCATCGCTGACCAGGCGGGCGGCCTCGTTGATCTCGAACAGGCCGAGGTCGCTGCCGCCGGAGATGGACAGCAGGACGCCATGGGCGCCGTCGATGCCCGACTCCAGGAGCGGACTGGAGATCGCCTTCTCGGCTGCTTCGACCGCGCGGTCCTCGCCACGTGCCGAGCCGATGCCCATGAGGGCAGAGCCAGCCGAGTGCATGACGCTCTTGACGTCGGCGAAGTCGAGGTTGATCAGGCCAGGGGTGGTGATCAGGTCGGTGATGCCGGAGACGCCCTGGAGCAGGACGTGGTCGGCCTGGCGGAACGCATCGATGACGCTGATGTTGCGGTCGGCCAGCGACAGCAGGCGATCGTTCGGGATGACGATGAGGGTGTCGACCTCGGCACGCAGGGCGTCGACGCCGGCCTCGGCCTGGGACTGGCGACGCCGGCCCTCGAAGCCGAACGGGCGGGTGACCACGCCGATGGTCAGGGCGCCCAGCGAGCGCGCCACCCGTGCGACGACGGGAGCGCCACCGGTGCCGGTGCCGCCGCCTTCGCCTGCAGTGACGAAGACCATGTCGGCCCCCTTGAGCACCTCCTCGATCTCCTCGAGGTGATCCTCGGCGGCCTTCTTGCCGACCTCCGGGTTCGCGCCGGCTCCGAGGCCGCGGGTGAGTTCACGACCGATGTCGAGCTTGACGTCGGCGTCGCTCATGAGCAGGGCCTGGGCATCGGTGTTGATCGCGATGAACTCCACTCCCTTCAAGCCCACCTCGATCATGCGGTTGACGGCGTTGACGCCGCCGCCGCCGATCCCGACGACCTTGATCACTGCCAGGTAGTTCTGCGGAGCCGCCATGAGCGTCGCCGTCCTCTCCTCCGTCCAGCCCGTGCTGGGACTGGTTCCTTTGGCCAATCGTCCTTCGGCGACAAACTCTCAACCTCTACAAGAGACTGAGTTTCTGACCCGCTTGAAGCCGCGCGGAGGTTAGGGGGTCATGCCCCTGTTGCGCAAGGTGAAGGAGTGAAAAACTTTCCGGCGCGCCCCTTCCGGGTGGGATGTGCTCCCTGATTCGTGAGGGAATCAGCCCCGGTAGACCGTCGGAGCGTCCGGCGCTGTGACGTCGAACACGTCACCCTTGCGCTCCATCAGGGCCTCGAGGACGGCGGCCTTCTCGGCACCCCGGTCGGCACTCCCCCAGCGCACGAGGTGTCCGGACCTCAAGTTCAACTCGACAGAATCCTTCGTCGCGGCATTGACCTGGTCGACCTTGTGCGCCAGGTCCGGCGGTAGCTCCGCGAGCACGGCCATGGCAGCCACGAGCGCATCGCCCTCGGCATCCACCTTGGGCAGGGCCCTGAGCTGGGCAGGATCGGTGCCCACGTCGAAGGCGACTCCCTCAGCATCGACGCCGGAGGTCGGCGAGGTAGCCAGGACGGCTATCGGCACGCGGGCCGTCACTGCGATGACAGCCTCGTGGGGCC
>CAYFLP010000100.1:0-8679 GCA_964344045.1 uncultured Bifidobacteriaceae bacterium | reverse complement strand
GGCGGCCACCGCCCCCATCACGGGATCGGCAGCGCCCTGCAGGGTCCTGCGGACGAACGCCAGCCCGATCTCAGTGGTGGGAGCCAGCGTGACCTGACCCCCTGTCGCCTCGGCGAGCACCTGTC
Organism: uncultured Bifidobacteriaceae bacterium; assembly: GCA_964344045.1. GTDB lineage: Bacteria > Actinomycetota > Actinomycetes > S36-B12 > S36-B12 > UBA10649. The sequence continues at coordinate 8,554 of CAYFLP010000100.1, read as the reverse complement.
CGCCCAGGCACAGGCCGAGCACGGGCACCGCCCGGTCGGTGGCATCGCGCAGGAGCGCCTTCTCGGCCTCGAGCCACGGGGCCTGCGCGTGGTCATTGGCGCCCATCGAGCCGCCGAGCACCAGGACGCCGCTCACGCCGGACGGCACGGCCGGGGGCACCGGGCTGCCATCGCAGGCAGCGACGACGTCGACCTGGATTCCCGCCTCTTCGAGCCACTCGCCCACCATCAGGGGCGGATCGGTCGGGTCGTTCTGGATGGCCAGGACGACAGGCCGGCTCTGCTCGGAGGTCACAACAAGGGAAGGTAGCGGTCGAGCTCCCATTGCGTCACCTGGCGGCGGTAGTCGCCCCACTCGGCCTGCTTGTTGCGCAGGAAGAAGTCGAAGACGTGCTCGCCGAGGGTCTCGGCGACGAGCTCGGACCGCTCCATGACCTGCACGGCCTGCCCGAGGCTCGTCGGGAGCGGCTTCATGCCGAGGGCATGCCGCTCCTCCTCGGTCAGCGCCCAGACGTCGTCCTCCGAGCCACGCGGGAGCTCGTAGCCCTCCTCGATGCCCTTGAGCCCGGCTGCGAGCAGGACGGCGAAGGCCAGGTAGGGATTCGCCGCGGAGTCCAACGAGCGGAACTCGATGCGCGTGCTGTTGCCCTTGGCCGGCTTGTACATCGGCACGCGGATGAGCGAGGAGCGGTTGTTGTGGCCCCAGCAGATCCACGCGGGCGCCTCGGCCCCGCCGGCGAGGCGCTTGTAGGAGTTGACCCACTGGTTGGTCACGGCCGTGATCTCCGGCGCATGCACGAGCAGGCCCGCGATGAAGGAGCGCGCGACCTTCGACAGCTGGTATTCCGAGCCCGCCTCGAAGAAGGCATTGCGATCGCCCTCGAAGAGCGACAGGTGCGTGTGCATCCCGGAGCCCGGGTGGTCGCGGAAGGGCTTGGGCATGAACGAGGCGTACAGGCCCTGCTCGAGGGCAACCTCCTGCACGACGAGGCGGAAGGTCATGAGGTTGTCGGCAGTCGTCAGTGCGTCCGCATAGCGAAGGTCGATCTCCTGCTGGCCGGGACCGCCCTCATGGTGGCTGAACTCGACCGAGATCCCCATCTGCTCGAGCATGGTGATCGCCTGCCGCCTGAAGTCATGGGCGACTCCGTGCGGGGTGTTGTCGAAGTAGCCGTAGCGATCGACGGGCACAGGGGCCTGGCCGGGCTCCGGCGCGCCTTGGAAGAGGTAGAACTCCACCTCGGGGTGCGTGTAGAAGGTGAACCCGAGGTCTGCCGCACGGGCAAGCGTGCGCTTGAGGACGTAGCGGGGATCGGCGTACGACGGCGAGCCGTCCGGCATCTGGATGTCGCAGAACAGGCGGGCCACCCCCGGGCCCTCGCTCCGCCAGGGCAGCAGTGCGAAGGTGGACGGATCCGGCTTCGCCAGCATGTCGGACTCGTAGACGCGCGCGAAGCCCTCGATGGCCGAGCCATCGAAGCCGATGCCCTCGGCGAAGGCGCCCTCGAGCTCGGCCGGGGCGATCGCTACCGACTTCAAGGTGCCCAGCACGTCCGTGAACCACAGGCGGATGAACCGGATGTCCCGCTCTTCGATCGTGCGCAGTACGAACTCAGCCTGCTTGTCCATGGGCCCATAGTGGCCCTCACCGTGTTTCATGGGGGTTACATGCGCTCAAGTCGTGCACGTGCACGGTGCGTTAGCCTCGCTCCGTGGCCGGCCTGCGTCTCTCCCTCGCCCAGCTGAACACGGTCGTCGGCGACCTCGCAGGCAACGGCGAGCTCATCCTCGAGGCGGCGCGCGAGGCCGCGGAGCACGGCGCGGCATGCCTCCTCACTCCGGAGATGGCCCTGACCGGGTACCCCGTCGAGGACCTCGCCCTGCGCCCGTCCTTCCAGGCCGCCTCGCGCCAGGCGCTCGACTCGTTGGCCCTGCGCTTGGAGGCCGAGGGGCTCGCGGGGATGGCCTGCATCGTCGGCTACCTCGACGTGGTCGAGGGTGCCGGGCCGGTCAATGCGGCGGCTGTGCTGCGGGGCGGCACTGTCGAGGCGCGCTACGTCAAGCATCACCTGCCCAACTACGGGGTCTTCGACGAGGCCCGTTACTTCGCCCCCGGAGATGAGCCGGTCGTCATCGACATCGCCGGCACGAAGGTCGCCATCGCGATCTGTGAAGACCTCTGGCAGGAGGGCGGCCCGGTGTCGTGGGCTCGCGAGGCAGGTGCCGATGTCCTCGCCGTGCTGAACGCGTCCCCCTTCGAGCAGGACAAGGACGACGTCCGGCTCGAGCTGTGCCAGCGCCGCGCCCGTGAAGCAGGTGCCGCCATTGCCTACGTGAACCTGGTCGGCGGCCAGGATGAGCTCGTCTTCGACGGCGACTCGATGGTGGTCAGCCGCGACGGCATCCTCCAGGCCCGCTCGGCACGCTTCGCTCCCGCCCTCCTCACGGTCGATCTCGGCGACGGGACGGATTCCCCGCCGTCGATCGCACCGTCGATCGCGCCGTCGATCGCGCCTGCGCTGGAGCCACTCGCCGAGGTCTACTCGGCACTCGTCCTGGGCCTGCGCGACTACGTCGAGAAGAACGGCTTCAGGTCCGTGCTCATCGGACTCAGCGGGGGCATCGACTCCGCGCTCGTGGCTGCGCTCGCCTGCGATGCGATCGGCGCTGACCGCGTGTTCGGGGCGGCGATGCCCAGCGCCTACTCGTCCGGGCACTCCGTTGCCGACGCCTACGACCTCGCCGCGCGCACCGGCCTGTCGATCCGCACGGTAGCCATCGCGCCGATGGTCGACGCCTACCAGTCCGCGCTCGAGCTGAGCGGTCTGGCGGAGGAGAACCTGCAGGCGCGCGTGCGCGGAACGACGCTCATGGGCATCAGCAATGCCGAGGGCCATCTCGTGCTGGCTACCGGAAACAAGAGCGAGCTGTCGGTCGGCTACTCGACGATCTACGGAGATGCCGTCGGCGGCTTCGCGCCGATCAAGGACGTGCCGAAGACCCTGGTCTGGGCCCTGTCGCGCTGGCGCAATGGCCAGGCAGCCACGCGCGGCACCACTGCACCCATCCCGCCCAACAGCATCGAGAAGCAGCCCAGCGCCGAGCTTCGGCCCGGACAGCTCGACACCGATTCGCTTCCGGACTACGAGGTGCTCGACGCGATGCTCGAGGCCTACGTCGCCGGGGATCGCAGCGCTGCCGACCTGGTCGCTGCCGGCTTCGACTCAGCACTTGTCGAGCGCATCCTCAGGCTCACCGACCTTGCGGAGTACAAGCGCCGCCAGTACCCGCCGGGCACCAAGATCACGCTGCGCGCCTTCGGGCGCGATCGCCGCCTCCCGATCACCAACCGCTGGCGCGAGTCAGCGAACTGACCCGAGCAGGCCTAGCGCGGTGCCATGCCCGTGACGGCGAGATCGACCAGGTCGCTGACCTCCGTGCGGTCGACGCTCTCGCTGCCGGACCAGATGCCCAGGTGCACGACCGCGCCGACGAGCAAGGTGACGACCGCGTCGACGTCTAGGTCCGGGCGGAACTCACCAGTTGAGATCCCCTCGCGCACTCCCGCGCGCAGGCGCTCGCGCCGCGGCTCGATCAGGCAGGACTCGGCCAGCTCGGCAGTGGCAGTCGAGGTCCCGAGCAGCGCAGCGCTGTGCCGCATGATGCGGAACACCCGGGAGTCAGGTGTGCGCTGGCGAATGTCCTCGAGCATGGCCACCAGGCGCGCCCGGGCAGTCTGGCCTCGAGGGAGCAGGGCTGCGTCGGCAGCGACTGCGACAAGTGCGCCCTCGATCAGCTGATCGCGTGTCGCGAAGCGTCGGTAGACAGTCGCCTTCGACACCCCAGCCCGCTCGGCGACCCCCTCCACGCAGAAGGCCGCGAAGCCGGCATCGGCCAGTTCGTCCACAGCAGCATCGACGATGGCCGCATCGATGCGGGCATCGCGCGGCCGGCCCCTCCGGCCGTCGGTCATGACGGGTCCGGGGCCTCCGCCCCGTCGGCGTGCAGCTCCTCACCGGCCTCCGTGGCGTACTGCGCCACTTCCTCCTGCACGAGCGCATCGGCGGGCGAGGAGATCTCGTCGGCGGCGAGCGGCTTCGCCTTCGGGGGATGGATCACCGGGAGGGCGACAGCCACGACGATCACGGCGATGACGACGATCGCGAAGGACATGTACATCGTGACGTGCGAGGCCTGCAGGAAGGCTTCGAAGGCGCCCAGCCGGAAAGTCTCGACGAAGGACGTCGGCGCGCCCGCCGCCTGCGCCGCATTGAGCGCGGCATTCGCGGCGACGATCGACTCGCCTGCCGCATGAACCAAGCGGTCGTCGACCGGCACGCCCTGTGGAAGGCCCGAAACGGCAGTGTCGACGTTGGCTGCGTACTGGTTCGCGAGCACCGTTCCGATGATCGCGACACCGAGTGCGCCGAAGACCTGGCGGACGGTGTTCTGCACGGCGGAGCCGGCCCCAGCCCGTGCCAGGGGCAGGACGTTCTGCATGACGGCGGTGGCCGGGGCGATCACGTTGCCCATGCCCAGGCCGAAGCAGAAGAAGACGACGAGGATCAGCCAGATGGGCGTGTCGAGGGTGAGCTGCGTCATGAGCAGGAGGGCTATCGCCACGACGACCAGGCCGACGGTCATGACCTTGCGGTAGCCGAAGCGAGTCGCCATGGCCGCACTGCGCGGGGCCGAAAGCAGCTGGCCGACGGCGAACGGCAGGAAGCACAGTCCGGCCGTGAGCGTGTCGAAGCCGCGCAGGATCTGCAGGTAGAACGGCAGCGCGAACGTGAAGCCGGACATGGCGAAGAAGGCCAGGCTGACGGCGGTGAGGCTCACGGCGTAGCCACGGTTGCGGAACAGGCTGACGTCGAAGCTTGGGTGGTCGCTGCGCGACTCCAGCCACAAGAAGATCGCGATGACGATCACGCCCAGCGTGCCGGGGATCACGACTGCAGGCGCGAACCAGTCGCGCGACGACGAGGCCTCGATGATGCCGTAGATGAGAAGCGTCAGGCCGGTGATCGAGATCAGCAGGCCGGCGATGTCGAGCTTGCGCGGGTGCGGATTGCGGGTCTCGGGCACGATGCGCACCACGCCGATGATGCCGATGATGACGATCGGCACGTTGATGAGGAAGACGGATCCCCAGTCGTTGCCGGTGAGCCAGCTGCTCCAGCTCGGGTGCTGGAGCAAGATGCCGCCGAGCACGGGGCCAAGGGCCACTGCCGCGCCCACGGCGCCTGCCCAGGCGCCGATCGCCTTCCCGCGCTCATGCGGAGGGAACACGACGGTGATGATCGCAAGGGTGGTCGGCAGCACGGCTGCGCCACCGATGCCCATCAGCGCACGGAACGCGATCAGGTACGCCGACGACTCCGCGAAGGCGCAGGCCGCCGATGCGACTCCGAAGACGACGAGGCCGATGAGGAGCACTCGCTTGCGGCCATAGCGATCGCCCAGCACGCCCCAGGTGAACAGCAGCGCCGCGAAGACCAGGATGTAGGAGTCGATGGCCCACACCAGCTGGCTCGCGGAGGCGTTGAGGTCCTGCTGGATGGTCGGAAGCGCGATGTTCAGCACCGTGTTGTCGAGCACGACGATGAGCAGGCTGACCACCAGCACGCCCAGGATCGCCCAGCGACGTGGATGCCCTACTCCGGATGTCATCCAGCCGTCGTCCGCGGTACGTGTCACGAGTCCTCCTGGCCTTGGCAAGCGAGCGCAATTTCTGCACGGCAGCGTATCGCATTTGCCGCACGGCCCTGAGCCGTGACATCGCCCCCCATGGCATGCCACACTGTGCGCGTCCGGGGACTCCGCTGCGGAGCCTCGAGATCGGAGATTCACATGTCTGTCCATGCCCCTGTCGTTCGACGTGAGCACGAGCGACGCCTCACCATGCGCGACCTTCAGCAGATGACGGTCGACCAGCAGAAGTGGGCGATGATCACCGCGTACGACGCGCTGACTGCCCGCATCTTCGACGAAGCTGGCATCCCCTCACTCCTGGTCGGCGACAGTGCGGCGATGGTCGTCTACGGCTACGACTCGACCATTCCGGTCACGGTCAGCGATCTCATCCCGCTCGTGCGAGCGGTCACGCGCGGATCGAGCCGGGCCGTCGTCGTCGCGGATCTTCCGTTCGGCAGCTATCAGGCATCGATCGCGCAGGCGATGGAGACGGCATCGGCGTTCATGAAGGACGGCGGCGCGCAGGCGGTCAAGCTCGAGGGCGGCGCGAACGTGATGCCGCAGGTCGAGGCGCTCGTCAGCGCAGGCGTTCCGGTCATCGGCCACCTGGGCCTGACCCCGCAGTCGGTGAACGTGCTCGGCGGCTACCGCGTGCAGGGACGTGGCGAGTCCGGCGAGATCCTCCTTCGCGACATCAAGGCACTCGAGGCTGCCGGTGCGAGCGCAGTCGTGCTCGAGGCGATTCCCTCCGAGCTCGCCGCGCGCGCGAGCGAGATCGTCAGCATCCCCACCATCGGCATCGGTGCTGGGCCGAGCACTGACGCGCAGGTGATCGTCTGGCAGGACCTCGTCGGCCTCACGTCTGGCCCCGCACCGCGATTCGTGAAGCGCTATGCGGATGTGAGCGCAGTGATCAGCGAAGCCGCCAGCGCATGGCGGGATGACGTTGCCACCGGGGCCTACCCGGCACCCGAGCACTGCTATTCCTGAGCAATACCCGAGCGCACGAGGGCGCGCAGTGCACAGGCACTGCGCGCCCTCGCTCATGTGACGTGCACGCAATCGCGCACACAAGCGCATGCAGCAGTCAAAGAAGCCTGGCATTCATCACTGCGTCCATCACTGCGGCCATCACTGCATTCATCACTGCGGCCATCACTGCATTCATCACTGCGAGCCGACCTGCAATGCGCGATCTTCGACCATGGAATGCACGCACGCATATGCCGTCGACGACTGCTTGCGCGCATCGAATGATGCATGCATCGTCACGCCACGATGCGCGCAACAACAGTGATCGACTCCGTGTGCGTGTAGCACTGACGCGACACGAGTTGTCGCAATGACACGAATTGCTTTGCGTTTGCGACTTTGCTCTGTCACAGTTATGGCAGGAACTCTGCAGCGGAGCAGAGTCCGTACACACAGGAGGCAACGTGGCGGTCGCAAAGAAGGCTGCACGCAAGGCACCGGCAAAGAAGGCCGCTGCCAAGAAGGCTGTCAAGAAGGCAGTCAAGAAGGCTCCGGCGAAGAAGGCCGCAGCCAAGAAGGCAGTCAAGAAGGCACCGGCAAAGAAGGCCGCTGCTAAGAAGGCAGTCAAGAAGGCTCCGGCGAAGAAGGCCGCAGCCAAGAAGGCAGTGAAGAAGGCACCGGCGAAGAAGGCCGCTGTCAAGAAGACCGCCAAGAAGGCTGTCAAGAAGACTGCTGCGAAGAAGGCAGTCAAGAAGGCTCCGGCCAAGAAGGCCGCCGCCAAGAAGGCTCCGGCCAAGAAGGCCGCCGCCAAGAAGACTGCGAAGAAGGCTCCGGCCCGCAAGCGCTAGTCCTGGTACGACACGAGGGCCCGCACCCAGTTGGGTGCGGGCCCTCGTGTCGTACCAGGACTAGTCGTCGTCGCCTGCGTCATAGGCAGCGCTGCGCTCGTGCGCGAGCTCCAGCGCGTGCGCGGCATCGGCTTCCGTGGCGTACGGGCCCATGCGCTCGGCGTTGGCGCAGCCGTCCTCAGGCTCGACCGCTTGGTGTTGCAGGCAGTAGTACCAGCTCATCAGATCCTCCGTCGCATTCATCCGGTCGTGCGGCCCCAACATAGCGCGCACGCACCGCACCTAGACTTCGGCCATGCCATCCAGCGCACGTGAGCCCCTGGTCGCAGGGACAGTGGGCCCCGAGCGATCCGTCGCATCGGACATCGTCCGCCCCGAGTACGTGGGGCGTCCTGCGCCCACGCCGTATGCCGGCGGCGAAGTGAAGGATCCCGAGACCATCGAGGCCATGCGCATCGCCGGGCGCATCGCCGGTGATGCCCTCGTCGAGGTCGGTCGTCACATCGTTCCCGGAGTCAGCACCGACGAGCTCGATCGCGTCGGCCACGAGTACCTGTGCGATCACGGCGCCTACCCGTCGACCCTCGGCTACCGCGGCTTCCCCAAGTCTTTGTGCACCTCACTCAATGAAGTCATCTGTCACGGCATCCCCGATTCCACCCGCCTGGTCGATGGCGACATCTGCAACATCGACATCACCGCCTACATCGGCGGCGTTCACGGCGACACCAATGCCACCTTCCTATGCGGCGAAGTCGACGAGGATGCCCGGCTGCTCGTCGAGCGGACCAAGGAGGCCACGAGGCGAGCCATCCGGGCAGTCGTTCCCGGACGCCCGCTGAGTGTCATCGGCCGCGTCATCGAGAGCTACGCACGACGCTTCGACTACGGCGTTGTGCGGGACTTCACCGGCCATGGCATCGGCACGTCCTTCCACACCGGCCTCGTCGTGCCGCACTACGACGACGAGTCGCTGACCACGCTCATGCAACCTGGCATGACCTTCACCATCGAGCCCATGATCACGCTCGGTACCTACG
>CAYFLP010000099.1:0-8741 GCA_964344045.1 uncultured Bifidobacteriaceae bacterium | reverse complement strand
GACAAGCGCGTGCGCCTGGTGCGCGGGGATCGCGAGGCATTCGGCCTGCATGGCCGCAGTGCCGAGCAGCGCATCGCCCTGGATCTCCTGCTCGATCCCGAGATAGGCATCGTCTCGCTCGGCGGCCGGGCCGGCACGGGCAAGAGCGCCCTGGCCCTGTGCGCAGGGCTGGAGTCGGTGCTCGAGCGCCGCCAGCATCGCAAGGTCATCGTCTTCCGGCCGCTGTTCGCCGTAGGCGGGCAGGAACTGGGCTACCTGCCCGGCACGGAGGCAGAGAAGATGTCGCCCTGGGGCCAGGCGGTCTTCGACACCCTCGGTGCGGTCACCACCCAGGAGGTCGTCGAGGAGATCGTCGACCGAGGCATGCTCGAGGTGCTGCCGCTCACGCATATTCGAGGCCGTTCGCTGCATGACGCCTTCGTCATCGTCGACGAGGCGCAGTCACTCGAGCGCAACGTCCTGCTGACGGTGCTGTCGCGCGTGGGCCGCGACAGCCGGGTGGTGCTCACGCACGATGTCGCTCAGCGCGACAACCTTCGCGTGGGCCGGCATGACGGAGTGGTGGCGGTAGTCGAGAAGCTCAAGGGCCACCCGCTCTTCGCGCACGTGACCTTGACCAGGTCGGAGCGCTCGCCCATCGCCGCGCTGGTGACCGAGATGCTCGAGGACTACGACCTGGTGTGACGCCCGGGGCTAGCGGGCGTCAGTTCACGTAGCGGACGACATCGGAGCCGTCCCAGTCCTGGGCGAGCGAGGCGACCTTGTCGTAGAAGCCGCGCAGGTGCTCGGTGCCGACGTAGAGCTCCAGGATGCCCCCGACCACGTGACGGGCGTCGTGGAAGTGGACTTCCATGCCCGATGACGTCGTGAGGGCCATGGTGAGGGGCATGCCCTGCTCGACCAGGGCCGCGCTCGCCGCCTCGAGGTCGCTGACGAAGCAGGCGAAGTGGTTGACCTGGCCGGGCTGCTCGTGCTCGAGCACCTCGCGCATGCTGGCGGGCTCGCACTCGTGCAGCACGATCAGCTCGAGCATCAGCGGGCCCCACTGGCCGAAGGCCGCGGAGTGGTCGTAGATCGCCGGCTCGCCGTCGTGACTGGCCACGACCTCCAGGTGCCTGCGCACGAGGAAGGGCCCGGCGCCGACCTTCTGCGCCCATGCATGGCAGGCGGCCTCGAGGTCGTCGACGCGGTAGGCGATCTGGACGAACTGCGAGGGGAGCACGGACTGGCGGGGATTCGCGGGGTTCGGCACTGCGCCTCCGTGGGACGTCGGGAAAGTTACTGTAGTCGATGACAAGTTGTGTAGTCTGGCCGTCGATCAGACTTGCTCTACCGTCCTTGCTCTAGTGCCCAGGGAGTCCCCATGGCGAAGGTCTACAAGCACCCCATCTCCGGTTTCACCTACTCGGTCAACGAGGTGGGCCTCGTGCGCGTCGATGATCCGACGACCGGCCGCTTCGGCGTGTTCGACGACAACGGCATCTGGTACGAGGGCGAGATCGTCGACGTCGACCTGCAGGCAGCTGGCTGGGTGGGACGCACGCCCGAGGCCCGCGCGCTGCGGGAGGCATCGTCGTGAAGGAGACAACCGCTGTCCTCCTCGCCCGCCGCCCCGAGGGGACCAAGGTCGCCGAGGCCCTGACCCTCGGCACCATCGAGCTGCCCGAGCTCACGCCGGGCACCGCGCTCGTGCGCAACCAGTACATGAGCGTCGACCCGTCGACCCGCGGGCGCATGGATCCGGGCGAGAAGCAGTACACGACCAACTTCGTGATCGGCGGCCCGCTCGATGGGTCGGCCATCGGCGTCGTCGTCGAGTCGGCTTCCGACAAGCTGCCCGTCGGTGCCACCGTGCGCCACCGCATGGGCTGGCGCGAATTCGCCGTGGTCGACGACTCCTCGGCAACGGTGTGCGACCTCGCCAAGGCACCGGCGGTGTCGTGGCTCAGCTCCATGGGCCAGACGGGCTTCACCGCATACGCGGGGCTCATCCCGGTCGGCGGCCTGCAGGCCGGCGAGACGGTGTTCGTCACCGGAGCAGGCGGTGCGGTCGGCAGCATGGCCGGCCAGTTCGCGCGCCTGCTCGGCGCGGAGCGAGTGGTGGGCTCCGCAGGCGGTGCCGAGAAGTGCCAATGGCTGCTCGACGACTGCGGGTTCGACTACGTCATCAACTACCGCGATGCAGACGTGCGTGCCGAGCTCGGCACGGCTGCCCCGGAAGGCATCGACCTGTTCTTCGACAACGTGGGCGGCTGGCAGATGGTCGCCGGCTTCCACAACATGAAGATCGGAGGCCGCATCAGCATGTGCGGCGCCGTCTCGAACTTCGGGTCTACCGACCAGCCCCTGCTGAACGAGCTCATCGAGATCGTCCTGCGGCGCGTCACGATCCGCGGGTTCATCGTCCGTGACTTCGAGGACCTGCGGCCGGAATTCGAGGCGCGCGTCAGCGGCTGGCTCGCGAGCGGCGAGCTCGTCGACCGGGCGACCATCTTCGAGGGCATCGCCAATGCCGGTGCCGGGCTCGAGGGCCTGCTCAACGGCGCCAACCTGGGCAAGGCCCTTATCCGCCTGTCGGAGTAGCCGCGCGATGCACGTCGCTGACCAGCACGAAAGGAAGCCATGAGCGTCACTGTCGTCGACGAGTCCTTGTTCGCGTCAACCGATCCGGTCGCCTTGAAGGGCTCGGCATGCCTCACGTGCGGCGCACACGTGTTCCCTGCGCTGGCTTCCTGCCCCGTGTGCTCGGGGGTCGACGTCAGCGAAGTCGCGCTGCCGGTCGAGGGCACGGTGTGGTCCTGGACCACTCAGCACTTCGCTCCCAAGGCGCCCTACCGCACGGACGAGTTCGCGCCCTTCAGCATCGGCTATGTCGACCTCGGTCCGGTCATCGTCGAAGGGTGGCTCCTCGGCCGCACCACCTGGACCATCGGCGAGCCGGTGCGGCTCGTCCTCGCGAAGGCCTGGACTGACGAGGGCACGGAGGTCTTCACCTACGGATTCGAGGCCGCATCATGAGCGACAACGACGTCTACATCGTCGGTGCTGCACGCACGGCCTTCGGTCGTTTCGACGGCGAGGACAACGACCTCGCCGAGCAGGCCATCCGCGGCGCACTGGCCGACTGCAACCTGGCCTGGTCGGATGTCGACTTCGCCGTGGGCGGGACCAATGGCGAGACCAAGCCCGACAACCTCGTTGCCCGCATGGGGCTCACCGGGCTCCCGTTCGTCACGGTCAAGAACGGCTGCGCGACCGGCGGCGTCGCCTTGATGACCGCGCGCAATGGCCTGCTTGCCGAGGGCAGCGAGATCGCGTGCGTCGTCGGCTACGACAACCATGCGCGCGGTGCGTTCAACGCCTCGCCGGCCAGGTACGGCATCGGCGACTGGTACGGCCAGACAGGCATGATGGTCACCACCTCGTACTTCGCCCTGAAGATCCAGCGCTACCTGCACGAGCACGGCATCGATCCGCGCACGCTGGGCCTGGTCTCGGAGAAGGCATTCGACTATGCGGTCGCCCATCCCTATGCCTGGCGGCGCAAGCCCGTCTCGGCGGACGAGGCGATCGAGGCCGACATGATCAACGATCCCCTCACGCGATTCATGTTCTGCTCGCCGGATGCCGGCGGCGTCGCATTGGTCCTCGCCCGTGGCCCGCGTGCCTTCGACCTCTGCGAGCGCCCGGTCCGCCTCGCATCGGTCGCTCTGCGCGGCCGTCGCCCGGGCTCGTTCGAGGTGTTCTCCACCTGGCTGTCGCCGGGGGAGCGCACCAGCCCGTCGATAGATGCTGCTGCAGCGGCGTTCGCCGAGGCGGGCATCACGCCGGCCGACGTGCAGGTGGCCCAGTTGCAGGACACCGAGAGCGGTGCCGAGATCATCCACCTCGGCGAGACCGGCCTCGTGGCGCACGGCGAGCAGGGCGAGGCGTACCGCAATGGCGACTTCCGCATCGATGGCCGCCTGCCGATCAATACCGACGGCGGCCTGATCGCCAACGGGGAGCCCGTAGGCGCATCCGGCCTGCGGCAGGTGCACGAGATCGTTCGGCAGTTGCAGGGTCGCGCTGATGGCATGCAGGTACCGGGCAACCCGTCCATTGGATTCACGCACGTCTATGGTGCGCCGGGCATCAGCGCCTGCACCGTCTTGATGGCCGAAGGAGCATCCGCATGAGCGAGAAGTCAGAGAAGGCGTTCGACGAGGCCCACCTCGAGGAATTCCGCGCCGGGGTGCGCGCCTGGCTGTCCTCCATTGCCAGCCCCAAGACCGAGGAGGTCTTCGTGTGGGGCGAAGGCGATCCTCGGCTGTCGATCTTCGTCGCCATGAGCCATGAGGACGAGAAGGCCTTCCTCGACAGGGTGCGCGAGTACCGCAAGGCCCGTTACGACGCCGGGTACGGAGCCATTGCGCTGCCCGAGGAATTCGGCGGCGCTGGCCTGCCGAGCGTCTACTCGGTCGCCTTCGCAGACGAAGAGCGGGAGTTCAACGTGCCGCCGTCGTCGGAGATCATCTCCGTCACGACCGGCCTCGTCGGTGCTGCAGTGTCGGTGTTCGGCACGCCGGAGCAGCGCGAGAAGTTCGCCCGTGCCTTCCTGCGCACCGACCTCCTGTGCTGCCAGCTCTTCAGCGAGCCGGGCGCCGGCTCCGACCTCGCGGGCCTGACCACCAAGGCCGTTCGCGACGGCGACGACTGGCTCATCACCGGCCAGAAGATCTGGAGCTCGAACGCGCAGTTCTCGGAGTACGGCTTCCTGCTGGCCCGCACCAACCCCGACGTGGTCAAGCAGGCGGGCATCACCGCCTTCCTGGTGCCGATGGACGCACCTGGCGTCGAGATCCGCCCGATCCGCCAGATGAGCGGGCCGGCGACCTTCAACGAGGTCTTCTTCGACGGTGCCCGCATCCCCGACTCGATGCGCATCGGCGACATCGATGCCGGCTGGAAGGTGGCGCAGGCGACGCTGGGCTTCGAGCGCTCGTCATCGGGCTCAGGCCATCGGCGCAAGGGCGGCACGGCGGATGACCTCGTCGCGCTGGCGCAGCACCTCGGCGTCGCTGGCGACCCCGTGGTGCGGCAGAAGCTCGCTGACGTCTATGTGCGCACCAGGCTGCATGCCGCCATGGTCGCCAAGGTCGCCAAGGCGACTGCCTCGGGCGACAAGCCCGGACCCGCCGGCTCCCTGGGCAAGCTGCTCGCGTCCGACAACCTCGTGCGCATCGGCAATGCCGCCAACGACCTGCTGGGCATGGCCATGGTTGCCGACACCGGCGAGTGGGGCCAGTACGCCTGGAGCGAGCACCTGCTCGGCGCGCCCGGCTACCGGCTCGCAGGCGGCACGGATGAGATCCAGCGCAACATCATCAGCGAGCGGGTGCTCGGCCTGCCCGCGGAGTACCGCGCGGACAAGGCGCCCTTCTCCCAGCTGTCGAAGAACTGACGCGCACTCACCCGCCCGGCGCGCGGTCGGCGCGCTGAGGGACGGCCGTCCCGGCTACCAGTCGAGCAGCGTTGCCACGCGCTCGCGCTGGTAGGTCGCATCGCCGAGGTAGGCGTTGTCGAAGCGTGCGCGCCGGAAGTACAGGTGCGCATCGTGCTCCCACGTGAACCCGACGCCGCCGTGCAGCTGGATCGCCTCGGCCGCGAGTGCCATGTAGGCATCACTGCACCAGGCCTTGGCGACGCTGGCGTCCACGTCCAGTTCCTCGCTGTCGCCGGATGTCACCTTGTCGATTCCCGAGCGCGCCATCTCGACCTGCATGAGCGCGTCTGCCATGCGGTGCTTGATCGCCTGGAAGCTGCCGATCTCGCGATTGAACTGCCGGCGCAGCTTGATGTACTCCAACGTCATGTCGAAGCAGTGCTGGGCGCCGCCGAGCTGATCTGCGGCAACGGCGAGCAGGGCGACCGGCAGCGCGGCCGCCAGGCATGCGGTGCCCGCGCCTCCCGTGGTGAGGGCCACGGCGGGGGCCGCATCGAAGGTCACCGACGCGACAGGCCGCGAGAAGTCCAGCACGGTCAGCGGGCTCGCGCTCGCGTCGGCAGCCTCGACGGCGAAGAGGTCGATTCCCGCGTCGGTGCGTGCGGCCACGACGAAGAATGCGGCGGAGGCGCCGTGGGGTACGAAGCGCACCGAGCCCGTGACGGTGCTTGCGTCGCTCGTGCAGGTTGCTGCGTCAGGGTCGATGGCCCCGCGCAGGTCGGTGACCGCAGCGCTGCCGATCTCGCCACCGGCGATGCGTTCGAGGTAGTCGATCGCTGCGGCGCCCAGCGCGGAGGCCTGCGCGAGGATCTGTCCGGCAACGACGGTGCTCGTCAGGAAGGGCACCGCCGCCAACGAGGCGCCGAGCTCCTCTGTCACTGCGAGGATCTCTGCCAGGCCGCCCAGGCCGCCAGCCGACTCGGGCAGGCCGACGCCGGCCAGGCCGATCTCCTCGGCAAGCAGGCGCCACAGGTCGGCGTCGACCCCGGTCGACGAACCCTCGAGCTCGCGTACCCGCTCGGGATACCCCGACTCGGTCGCGGCCTCGCGGACCGTGGCGCGCAGCTCGGCGATCTCGTCGCGATCGAGGGTGCGGGGCGGCAGCTCGTACGGCATGGGTCTCCCTGTCGTAGCTCGGGTTTCCGGGGGCGGAAGGCCGGTGTTTCGTTAGAGGATGAACAGTAACTCACCGCGCGGCATGCCGCCGTGATGAACTTGATACCCCCGAAGCGTCCGAAAAGCTAGGACGTACATGTATCTTGAGGCGACATCCAGTAACCGCCTGGCCTCAGGCACGGTTCGAAAGGCAGTCTGATGCGCGCGTCACTCGTCAAGGTCGCCATTGCGGCGTCCGCGGCCCTCGTCCTGGCGTCTTGCGCCATGCCCGCCGATGACCCCAACTACAACGCGAACGCTGGCCTGGGCGGTGACTCCTCCGCAGCCGCCTCGGCCGCAGCCGAGGACCAAGCCGCGCTCGACTCGGCGATCGCAGCGCCTACCTCGATCGGCGTCGACGCGCCCCTCGCCGGCCCGGTGCCGGCCGACATCTCGATCGTGAGCCTGACCGACGGCTCGGAGTACGAGGGGGTCTTCGAGACCGCCCTCGCCGAGGCGGGCGGCGTGCTCAACTGGGTCGTCGAGACCGTGCCCGTCGACATGGCCGACCCGGCCTCGATCCAGGCCGCCTTCGACGCAGCCGTCGCCAAGAAGGCCGGCGGCATCCACATCACGGGCGCCATGGCCGACTCCCTGCTCGACAACCTGACCGCTGC
Organism: uncultured Bifidobacteriaceae bacterium; assembly: GCA_964344045.1. Lineage (GTDB taxonomy): Bacteria > Actinomycetota > Actinomycetes > S36-B12 > S36-B12 > UBA10649. Next base: position 1,484 of record CAYFLP010000099.1, on the reverse strand, counting down.
CGAGGCGGCCGGGGTTCCGGTGATCTGCACGGGCTGCTCGAGCGGGACGGCCGCTGTCGCGGCTGATGCCACCGCTGCTGCCACGGAGGCGGCGACTGGCGAGGCAACTGCCGCAGCCACCGAGGCCGCCGCGACTGAGGCCGCAGCCACCGAGGCGGTCGACGTTGCCGGGGCGACGCCCGCAGGCATCACGGACGCGAGCATCGACGGCACCGCGCAGAACGTCGAGTGGGGCAATGTCCTGTCGACCTACGTCGTGGCCAACCAGTACGCGGGCGAGGATGCCGGCGTGCAGGTCTTCGTCATGCCGGGCGGCGCGCTCAACGACTTCAACTCCGCCTTCGACACCAACCTCCTGGACCTGTGCCGCAACTGCTCGTCCACGCAGTCGGTGGTCGATCCGACCATGGTCGACCTGACGGACCCGGCGGCGATCGGCACCTTCGTCGATGGCGAGATGGCCGTGAGCCTGGGGGCGTGGGCCCTCCTCGACACCGGCTCGCTGTCCAATGGAGTGGCCGACACCCTGGCGGCCGATCCGACCTTGCTAGCGCCGGTCACCTTGATCGGTCGCGGTGCTGCGGCGAGTGACATCGCTGCCCTGCAGGCCCTCGGGGGTGCCGCCCCTGGTGCGACAGCTGCCGCCACCTCAGCCGCAGCCACGTCGGCCGCTGCTACCGCGGCTGCCACGGAGGCTGCTGCGACCGATGGAGCTACCGCCGCGGCTGCCGAGGCAGGCCGCACTCCGGAGCAGGCTGCAGCGCTGCAGGCCTGGATCGCGATCCCGCAGCCGGTCATGGCCTGGCGGGTCATCGACCAGTTCGCCCGCATCATCGGGGGAGAGCCGCTGGCCACGGGCCCGCTGCCCAGCCAGCTCCTCACCGGGGCGAATGCCGCCGACGCGGTCCTCGACGCCAATGGCAACTACATCGGCGTGGCCGACTACCAGGACCAGTTCAAGGCCCTGTGGGGCGTGAAGTAGGGCCCCAGCGCCCTCGTCCAGCTCCCTTTCGTGAGGGGCCCCGGCGTACCGGGGCCCCTCACGCATGTCACGGTTTGAAAAAGGGCCCCGTAAACCCTTCCCCTTTGTAGGACGTTCATGTACTTTTAGCGGGCTCGGGTTCATTAGGCCCTCGACTGGAAGAGAGATCCATGCGCAAGTCCATTGCAGCAGTCGTCGCCGTGGCGGCTGCCTCTATCGCAGTTGCCGGCATTGCGCCGGCCGCATCGGCAGCCGATGGGACCGCCGTTGCCAAGCAGATCGTCGCCAAGTACTCCAAGACACCGACGTCGATCGGCAACCTGGCTCCGATCACCAAGCCCATTCCCAAGGGCAAGTACGTCATCACCATCACCAACTCCACCGATGCAGCGGTGACCCTCAACAAGAACATCCTCGAGGCGGGCAAGACGCTCGGCTGGAAGATGGAGGCCATGCAGGCCGAGAGCACGCTCGAGGGCCAGCGCAAGACCCTGCAGCAGGC
>CAYFLP010000098.1:0-8749 GCA_964344045.1 uncultured Bifidobacteriaceae bacterium | reverse complement strand
TCCAGCCGGACGAGTGCGTCGACTGCGGAGCCTGCGAGCCGGTGTGCCCCGTCGAGGCGATCTTCTACGAAGACGACGTCCCGGGCGAGTGGAAGGACTACACGGCGGCCAATGCCGAGTTCTTCGCTGAGCTGGGTTCGCCGGGCGGCGCTGCCAAGCTGGGCGCATCCGACTTCGACGCCCCGCTGCTTGCCAGCGTCCCCGCCAAGGAAGGCGACCACTGACGTCTGCCCCGCGCGCTGCCGGCCGGCTGGCCGACACGCTGCCGGACTTTCCCTGGGACGTCCTGGCGCCCTACGCCGAGCGTGCGCGCCAGCACCCGGACGGCGTCATCGACCTGTCGGTCGGCACGCCGGTCGACCCCACCCCTGAGGTCGCGCGCGCTGCCCTCGCCGGCGCCTCCGACAGCCCGGGCTACCCGACCGCTGCCGGACGCCCGCAACTGCGCGAGGCATGTTCGCGCTGGCTGGCGCGCGAGCATGCGGTCACCGTGGCCCCCGAGGCCGTCGTCCCTGCGATCGGCTCGAAGGAACTGGTGGCGTCGCTGCCCCGCCTGCTCGGCCTCCAGCCGGGCGACACGGTTGTCGTGCCGAGAATCGCCTACCCGACCTACGCCGTGGGCTCGGTGCTCGCCGGGTGCAGGTTCGTCGCGACGGACGAGCCGGAGGACGTTCCCGAGGCGCGGCTCATCTGGCTGAACTCACCCGGCAATCCCACCGGCTCCGTGCTGGCGCCCGAGCGCATGCGCGAGATCGTCGACCATGCCCGATCCACGGGCGCGGTTGTCGCCAGCGACGAGTGCTACATCGACCTGGGCTGGGAGGCGCAGCCGACCTCGGTGCTGGCGGCCGCTGCCAGCGGTGCGTCGCATGAAGGCGTCCTATCGCTCTTCTCGCTGTCGAAGCGCTCGAACTTCGCGGGGTACAGGTTCGGCTTCCTGGCGGGGGATCCGGCCCTCGTGGCCGACGTGCTGGCCGTACGCAAGCACGCGGGGATGATGGTGCCGACCCCCGTCCAGGCGGCTGCGATCGCGACCCTCGACGACGAGGAGCATGTCGACCAGCAGCGCGAGCGGTACCGCCGGCGCCGCGAGATCCTGCGCACCGCCCTACTTTCGGCTGGCTTCCGGATCGACAGCAGCGAAGCCGGCCTGTACCTGTGGGCCACCCGCGACGAGCCCTGCTGGGACACCGTGGCCTGGTGCGCCGAGCGTGGAATGGTCGTCACGCCGGGCGACTTCTACGGGGTGGCAGGGGAGCGCCACATCCGGGTGGCCCTCACGGGCACCGATGAGGCGATCGCGGCGGTCCCCCAGCGCCTGTCCGCAAAGTGAGAACCCTCACGCCCAGCTGACCGAGGTACCGGTGTTGACGACTCTGGGCGGTCGGTACGCTCCGTTCGGGAGGTTTTGCCGTGTCCGACGTAGTCCTGAATTACCCCGGCGGGGAACTGCCATTGCCCGAGGTGCCGGCGACCGTCGGCGAGCCCGGCCTGGTGATCACGCCGCTGCTGAAGCAGACAGGTCGGGTGACCCTCGACTTCGGCTTCATGAACACCGCCGCCTGCACGTCGGCCATCACCTACATCGATGGCGATGCCGGCATCCTGCGCTACCGCGGCTACCCGATCGAGCAGCTGGCTCAGCAGTCGAGCTTCCTCGAGACGGCCTACCTGCTGATCTACGGCGAACTGCCCCAGGCCGATGCCCTCGCGGAGTTCAAGACCCAGATCCGCATGCACACCATGCTGCATGAGGACCTGCGACGCTTCTTCGACGGGTTCCCGCGTGACGCGCATCCGATGGCGGTGCTGTCGTCCGCGGTCTCGGCCCTGTCGACGTTCTACCAGGACTCCCTCGACCCGTTCGACCCTCGCCAAGTGGAGATCTCGACGATCCGCCTGCTCGCGAAGGTGCCGACGATCGCGGCCTATGCGCACAAGAAGGCCGTTGGCCAGCCGTTCTTGTACCCGGACAACTCGCTCGGCTTCGTCGACAACTTCCTGCGCATGACCTTCGGCGTGCCTGCCGAGGACTACGAGGTCAACCCGGTTCTCTCCCGCGCGCTGAACCAGCTGCTGCTGCTCCACGCCGATCACGAGCAGAACTGCTCCACCTCGACGGTGCGCCTGGTGGGCTCGTCGCACGCGAACATGTTCGCGTCGGTCTCCGCCGGCATCAATGCGCTGTTCGGCCCGCTGCATGGCGGCGCGAACCAGGCCGTCATGGAGATGCTCGAGAACATCCAGGCCCAAGGCGGTGGCGTCAACACCTTCATCCGCCAGGTCAAGGACCGCGAGGATGGCGTGAAGCTCATGGGCTTCGGGCACCGCGTATACAAGAACTACGACCCTCGCGCGGCGATCGTCAAGCAGACCGCGCATGACGTGTTCAACGCGCTGAACATCAGCGATCCGCTGCTCGACATCGCGATGCGCCTGGAAGAGGTCGCGCTTGCCGATGACTTCTTCATCTCGCGCAAGCTGTACCCGAACGTCGACTTCTACACGGGCCTGATCTACAAGGCCATGGGCTTCCCGACGCAGATGTTCACGGTGCTGTTCGCACTGGGCCGCCTGCCGGGCTGGATCGCCCAGTGGCGCGAGATGATCAACGATCCCGACACGAAGATCGGGCGCCCGCGCCAGGTCTACGTCGGTGCGGACCTGCGCGACTACGTTCCGGTGGCCGGCCGCTAGTCAGTTTCGCCGAGTGGCGCGTTGTGGCTGGTTTCCGCCCCGGAAACCAGCCACAACGCGCCACTCGCGCTTGGGGGCGCTGGTTCAGGACGGCGCTGGTAGGTCAGGACGGCGCTGGTTCAGGATGCGGGCAGGCGCAGGCGCCCCGAACGCAGGCGCTCGACCAGGCCATCGGCGATCAACGAGTCCACGGCCCGCTGCAACTGATCGGCGTCGTGCCAGAGCGCACGCACCTGCTCAGGGGGCACCGAGGCCCTGGAGTTGCGCAGGCAGGCCATGACGCGTCCGCGTGCCTGTCGGTCGCTGCCCTCGTACGCGGCCTGGCGCCGTGGTGCCGGAGCACTGGGGCTTCCGGCATCGAGCCAGGAGCACTCGCCGGAGATCGGGCATTCATCGCACTTCGGCTGGCGTGCGGTGCAGACCAGGGCGCCCAGTTCCATGACGGCTGCCGACCAGCGTGCGCTGCGGGCCGCGGCCGATGGCCAGAGCAGGTCTGCGGCGGCACGCTCGTCGGCGGTGAGGTGCGAGGCGGGCTGGGCCTTGGCCTCGGTCGCACGCGCCAGCACGCGTCGGACGTTCACGTCGAGCACCACGCTGCGCTCGCCGTAGGCGAAGGCCCGCACGGCCGCTGCCGTGTACTGGCCCACGCCCGGCAGGGCGAGCAGGTCTGCCTCGTCACGGGGGACGGCGCCTTGGTGTCGGGCGACGATGGCGGCGCTGGCCTCGTGGAGGCGCCGGGCGCGACGCGGGTAGCCCAGTCGTCCCCACGCCCGCAGGGCGTCGGAGACGGGGGAGGCCGCCAGTGCAGCGGGCTCCGGCCAGCGCTCTAGCCACTCCTGCCACACAGGCAACACCCGTGACACGGGCGTCTGCTGCAGCATGAACTCGCTCACCAGCACGCCCCAGGCGGTGGTGTCCCGCCAGGGCAGGTCACGCTCGTGCATGTCGAACCACGCCAGGACGGCTGGCACCAGGGCCGGTTCCGTGGTGGTCACCGGGGGATCGTCGCATGAGCCTGCTGGGGCCAGTACCGTGATCCCCGTGAGTTCGCTGATGCACCCATCCGGACCCGAGCCGCAGTTGGTCTACTGGATCCGGCGCATTGCCGTCGCCCTGGTCATCGTGACTGTCCTCGCGCTCGTGTGGTGGCTGCTCGGCTCGCTGCGCGGCGGCGGCGATTCGGCATCGGCGCCGGCCACTCCCAGCGCCTCGGCCGGGACTGCCTCGGCCACCGAGGGCGCGCTGCCGACCTCGACCGCCGCGCCGTCGCCCACTGCTCCCGCAGAGGTGACCGACTGCCCCAATGCGGTCATCGCCGTCGACGCTACGACCGATGCGTCGACCTACAAGGTGGGCGAGACGCCCAAGCTGACGCTCACCATCACCAACACCGGCTCCGTTGCCTGCAAGCGCGACGTGGGCCCGAAGGCCAACGAGCTCGAGATCACCTCGGGCGGCTACCACGTGTGGTCGAGCGATGACTGCAATGCCAGTGACAAGAGCAAGGTCGCGACCCTCAAGCCCGGCGAGACCTTCGCCTCGAGCATCACGTGGGACGGCAAGATCAGCCAGAAGGGCTGCCCCGATGGCGACAACGGCCCGGAGGCCAAGGCCGGTCGCTACGACGTGGTCGGCCGCAATGGCAAGGTGACCAGCGACGGCACCCCGTTCGCCCTGTCGGCCAAGGGCTAGAAGCCCGGGCCCTGCTGGGACGACACGCGCATCGCCGCGGCTATCGCCTCGGCGACGGACGACACTTCGATGACGGCCATGCCGTCGGGCCCTGCAGCCGAGGCCTTGCGCGTGCTGCGACCGGGCACGATGGCGTGGGTGAAGCCGAGCCGGGCCGCCTCCGACAGTCGGCGTTCGAGGGAGCCGATGGGCCTCACGTCGCCTGCCAGGCCGATCTCGCCGAAGGCCACCAGCCCAGGATGCAGGGCGGTGTCTCGGGCACTGGAGGCGATGGCGAGCGCGATGGCGAGATCGGTCGCGGGCTCCACGAGGCGCACGCCGCCCACCGTGGCGGTGAAGCAGTCAGCAGTCGCCAGCTTCAGCCCGGCCCGGCGCTCGAGCACTGCGAGGGTCATGGCGATGCGCGAGTTGTCGAGGCCGCTGGTGACGCGGCGCGGCTGCGGCGATGACGTGGGCGCCACCAGCGCCTGCACCTCGGCGACCAGCGGGCGGCGACCCTCGACCGTGACGGTCACGCAGGTACCGGCGGCCGGGTTGGCCCGATCGCCCAGGAACAGCCCACTGGGGTCGGCCAGGCCGATGATGCCGTCGTCGACGAGCTCGAAGCAGCCGATCTCGTCGGCTGCGCCGAACCTGTTCTTGACGGCGCGCACCATGCGCAGGGGGCTCTGCCGGTCGCCCTCGAAGTGCAGCACGACGTCGACGAGGTGCTCGAGCGCACGGGGGCCGGCGACTGAGCCGTCCTTGGTCACGTGCCCGACGAGCACGGTGGAGATGCGGTTCTCCTTGGCGACGGCGATGAGCGCTGCTGCGACCTCCTTGACCTGCGTGACGCCTCCGGCGACGCCGTCGATCTCGGCGCTGGTGATGGTCTGGACGGAGTCGAGGACGAGCAGCGAGGGCTGCACTGCGGCGATCTGACCGAGGGCACTGCCGAGGTCGGTCTCGGCCGCGAGGTAGAGCTCGTCGGACACGGCGCCGATGCGCTCGGCGCGCAGCCGCACCTGCGCAGCAGACTCCTCGCCGGTGATGTAGAGCGCGCGTCGATCCGCCCGGGCCCACGTTGCGGCTGTCTCTAGTAGCAGGGTGGACTTGCCGACGCCGGGCTCTCCGGCGAGCAGGAGCACGGCGCCGGGTACCAGGCCGCTGCCGAGGACCCGGTCGAGCTCGGGAATGCCGGTGGGAACCGCGGTCGCGGTGGCGAGGTCGACCTCGCCGATCGGAACGGCCGGGGTGCGAACGGAGGCGACGGCGGTGCCGCGGCTGCGCGGTGCCCCGAGCTCGTCGACGGTGCCCCAGGCCTGGCATTCACCGCACCGGCCCACCCATTTAGCGCTGGTCCACCCGCACTCGCTGCAGCGGAATGCGGGTGCGGCCTTGCCAGCGGCCTTCGCCATCGCCTGCTCGCCTTCGCTCGTGGGCCGTCAGGACGACGGGAGGTCTGCTGGGTGCGGGGTCAGGCCCAGCTCGAAGCGGCGGTGCTGCAGGAGCAGGTCACGCGCACGGCACAGGCGCGCGAGCTCGCCGTAGGCGGCTTCCCCGATGAGCGCCGTGATCTCGGTCTGGCTGCTGACGAATACCGGCTCGGTGCCGACATGCGCTTCGGGATTGTCGGTGCAGTACCACTCGAAGTCGTGGCCGCCGGGGCCCCAGTCGCGCCGCTCGTACTCGCCGATGACGACGACCTGCTGCGAGGTGCCGTCCTCGTACGCGCGGTTCTCGTACGAGCGCCGCAGGGGCAGCTGCCAGCACACGTCGGGCTTGGTCTCGACGAACGAGACGCCCTCGCGCTCGGCGAGGTAGTGAAGGGCGCAGCCGTACCCGCCCTCGAAGTCGACGTCGTTGTGGAAGATGCAGGCACCCTTGACGACCCGGGTCTTCTCGGCGCCGTCCTCCTTCTGCGTCCAGCCCTTGGCGGAGTGCCCCGTCTTGTAGCGCTGCCAGATGTCGGGAGTGAGCTTGCGGACCCAGCCCGCCACGCGCTTGCGGTCTGCCTTGTCGCTGAAGTGCGCGCCGTGCACGCAGCATCCGCCATCGGGGCGCTTGGCATCGATCCCCTTGCAGCCGCGGCCGAAGATGCAGGTCCAGCGCGAGGTGAGCCAGGTCAGGTCGGCCTTGATCAGCACGGAGGAGTCGGCCGGATCGGTGAATTCGACCCATTGGCGCGGGATACCGATAGTGACGTCGACCATGGCCTCACCTTAGGTGACCCGGGCGACATCGCAGCGTCGGCCTGTAGCGTCGGACCATGCGCATCGGGGTCCTCGACATCGGGTCGAACACGGTCCACCTGCTGATCGTCGACGCCCACCACGGCGCAGCGCCGATCCCGGCGTCCAAGATGAAGATCCCACTGCGCCTGGCAGAGCACCTGACGGCTTCCGGAGATGTCGACGAGTCGGCCGTGGCGACCCTGGTGTCCTTCGTCAACGAGGGCCAGCGACTCGCCGAGGACAAGGGTGCAACGAAGGTCATGGCCTTCGCCACGTCGGCGATCCGCGATGCGGGCAACGGCATCGACGTGCTCGCGCGCGTGCGCGAGCAGACGGGCCTGGAGCTCGAGGTGCTCTCGGGCGAGGACGAGGCGCGCATGACCTTCCTGGCCGTGCGCCGCTGGTTCGGCTGGTCGACCGGCCGCCTCCTGGTCATGGACATCGGCGGGGGCTCCCTTGAGCTCGCCACCGGCGTCGACGAGGAGCCGGACGTCGCAGTGTCCGTGCCCCTGGGCGCAGGGCGCCTGACCAGGTCGCACCTCGCCAGCGACCCGCCCTCGGCCGACGAGCTGCGCGAGGCCCGTCGCTACGCCCGGCGGACCATCGCCGAGGTGGTCGGCAAGCTGCGCCGTGCGGGAGATCCCAGCATCGGCGTGGGATCGTCCAAGACCTTCAAGCAACTGGCCCGCATCGCCGGCGCGGCTCCCTCCAGCGAGGGCATCTACGTGCGCCGCTCGCTCAGCCTGGAGTCCCTGAGCGATCTCGTGCCCCGGCTGGCCTCGATGAAGTCGCGCGAGCGGGCAGCCCTGCCCGGAGTCTCGGAGGGCCGTGCGGGCCAGCTGCTCGCCGGCGCGCTCGTCGCGGAAGCCGCGATGGAGCTGCTGGAGATAGACGACCTGTCGATCTGCCCGTGGGCACTGCGCGAGGGCGTGATCCTGCAGTACATGGACGGACTGAACGGCTGAGCATGAACCGCGACGACGTCGAACGCGTGGATGTCCGCCTCGGCCTGACGCAGGCGCAGGTTGCCGAGCGCGTGGCCGCAGGCGAGGTCAATGCCGCGCCCGATGCGCGCAGCAGGAGCCTTGGCGACATCGTCCGCGCGAATACGTTCACCTGGTTCAACGGGCTCATCGGCACGCTGTGGGTGATCATGCTGCTGGTCGCGCCGATCCAGGACTCGCTGTTCGGCTTCGTCATCGTGGCCAACACCGCGATCGGCATCATCCAGGAATACCGGGCCTCGCGAACGCTCGCGAAGCTCGCAGTCGTCGGCGAGGCCAAGCCGCTGGTCCGGCGCGACGGCATCGATGCGGAGATCGCGTCGGCCGACATCGTCCTGGGCGACCTCATCGTGCTGCGGACAGGCGATCAGCTCGTCGTCGACGGCGTTGTCCTGGAGGCCTACGGACTCGAGATCGACGAGAGCCTGCTCACGGGCGAGGCCGACCCGGTCGACAAGGCCAAGGGTGACCAGGCGATGTCGGGTTCGTTCGTCGTCGCCGGGTCGGGCAGCTACCAGGCCACGCGGGTGGGCCGCGACTCGTTCGCCGCCGGGCTCACCGAGCAGGCGAAGAAGTTCCACCTCACCAACTCCGAGCTGCGCGATGCGATCAACGGCTTCATCCGCGCGGTGTCCTTCCTCCTCATCCCCGTCGGCCTGCTCCTGCTCTTCTCGCAGCTCGTCCGCGCCCACCTGCCGTTCGACGAGGCCATGCGCGGCACCATCGCCGGCATCGTCACGATGGTCCCCGAGGGGCTCGTGCTGCTCACGAGCATCGCGATGGCCGTGTCGGTCATGAGACTGGCGCGCAAGCGGGTTCTCGTACAGGACATGCCGGCAGTCGAGGTACTTGCCCGCGTCGACACCATCTGCGTCGACAAGACCGGCACCCTCACCGAGCCGGGCATGCACGTGCGTGACGTCATCGACCTCGGTGGTCTCGACACCGACGTCCTGGGCGCCCTGGCCGCGAGCGAGCCCAATCCGAATCCCACCCTGGCAGCCCTCGGCGCAGCCTTCACGGGCACGGACTGGCAGGTCACCGGTGCGGTGCCCTTCTCCAGCGCACGCAAGTGGTCTGCCGCCGCCTTCGCCCGGCCTGACGGCACCGACGCCGGAGCGTGGGTGCTCGGCGCTCCCGAGA
>CAYFLP010000097.1:3626-8877 GCA_964344045.1 uncultured Bifidobacteriaceae bacterium | reverse complement strand
AGAACTGGGAGACGCACTCGCCGACGGAGCCGGCTCCACGGCACCCGTGGTCGCGACCCCGCTGGTCGCGGCCGCGCTGGTCGCGGCAGGCGTGGCGGCGGTCGTCGCAGCGGCCGCAGCTGCACTGGCCGGCATCGGGTTCATGAGCTGGTACACCGGCCGGAAGTCGAGCAGGGCAGTGCGCTCGACGAGGTTGACGATGCGGTCCTGGTTGACCCCGGGAACGGAGACGATGATCGCCGCGCCGTTGCCCGAGCCCTGCGTGGTGACCTCGGACTCGGCCACGCCGAGTCCGTCGACGCGCTGGCGGATGATGGCAACGGTCTGCTGCAACTGGTCGTCGGTGATCGTCGCGCCCTCGGTGACCGGGCGCGGCTGGAGGATCACCTGCGTGCCGCCGCGAAGGTCCAGTCCGAGGCGGACCGAGCTGTCGGTGCCGGGCCAGAAGGCCCACACGGCCAGGCCGACGATCACGATGGCCAGCGCTACGAGCAGGCGCAGGGGCCGGGTAGTGGTCGGTGTCGCCACTGGTCTCCTTACCGGTGTTCAGGCCCGCGGGATCGACCCGGCCGGGCAGGTGCCAGGCACGCGGTGCCCGGCGAAAGCCGCGTCAGTCTACGGGGTCGACCGGGAGGCCCGGCGTCTCGATCACGCGCGAGATGGCAGCGGGCAGGAAGCGCACGTTCACCCCGGGAGCAATCTCGACGATGGTCTCCTCGTCGGTCGTGCCCGTGACAGTGCCGAAGATCCCCGAGGAGGTCATGACCTGGGTGCCGGGGGCCAGTGAGGCCATCATGGCCCGCTGCTTCTTCTGGCGCTGCTGGTTCGGCCTGATGATCAGGAAGTAGAAGGCGACGGCGGCGCCGCCGATCATCAGCAGACTGACGGGATCCACGCGTGCTCCAAGCGACGAAATTCCAGAAGGGCGAACGACGGCAGGCTACTGCATGGCGTCAGGCTCGAGGTCGAGCGCCTGCTGGGCGCCCACGGCACCGGACGGCATGCGCACGCCCAGGTGCGCCCAGGCAGCCCCCGTGGCCACCCGGCCCCGCGGCGTGCGCAGCAGCAGGCCGAGCCGGACCAAGAACGGCTCGGACACGGTCTCGATGGTCTCCGGCTCCTCGCCCACGGCGACCGCCAGGGTCGACAGGCCCACCGGACCGCCTGCGAAACGGGTGACGAGCGCGTCGAGGACGGCCGTGTCGATGCGATCCAGGCCCAGCGCGTCGACCTCGTAGAGCTCCAGGGCGGCATGCGCGCTGGAGTCGTCCACGATGCCGTCGCCGTGCACCTGGGCCCAGTCGCGGACTCGGCGCAGCAGGCGATTGGCAATGCGCGGGGTGCCGCGGCAGCGGCCGGCGATCTCCCCCAGGCCGCCAGTGGTGGACGGCACCGACAGCAGTCGGGCGGAGCGCTCGAGGATCACGTGCAGGTCGGTGGCGTCGTAATAGTCCAGGTGCGCCGTGAAGCCGAAGCGGTCGCGCAGCGGGCTGGGCAGCAGCCCGGCGCGCGTGGTGGCACCGACCAGAGTGAACGGCTCGATCTCCAGGGGGATGGCCGTTGCGCCCGGCCCCTTGCCGACGACCACGTCGACGCGGAAGTCCTCCATGGCCAGGTACAGCATCTCCTCGGCGGCTCGCGCCATGCGGTGGATCTCGTCGATGAAGAGCACTTCGCCGGGCTGCAGGCTCGACAGCACAGCTGCCAGGTCGCCGGCATGCTGCAATGCCGGGCCGGACGTCATGCGCAGCGGGGCCTGCATCTCCCCCGCGATGATGCCGGCAAGGGTGGTCTTGCCCAGGCCGGGCGGACCGGAGAGCAGGACGTGATCGGCTGCCCTGCCGCGCCTGGCAGCAGCCTGCAGCACCAGGCCGAGCTGCGACTTGACCCGCTCCTGCCCGACGAACTCCTCGAGCGAGACAGGCCGCAGGGCGCCTTCGACGACGGCATCATCGGCATCCGGATCCGGGCTGAGGGTCATGTGCGGTCCAGTCCGCGCAGGGCGGCCTTGAGCAGCCTTGCGATGTCCGGCGTGGCCGGGTCGGACGTGCAGGACTCGACGAGGCCGGCGTCGAGCGAGGCAACGGCCGCATCGGCCTCGCGCGTGGACCAGCCCAGCGACACCAGGGCCGACTGCACCGACTGCTCCCACGTACCCGGTGCCGACGCAGGGACGGAAGCACCCAGGGCCGCCACACGCGTGCCCGTGGCCGGGCCCAGCTTGTCGCGCAGTTCGAGGATCAGCCGCTGGGCGCCCTTGCGCCCGATGCCCGGAACCTTGGTGAGGGCGGTCTCGTTGCCGGTGGCGATCGCCGCGCGCAGCTCGTCGGGCGACAAGGTTCCCAGTAGCGCGAGGGCGATCCGCGGGCCGATGCCGGAAACGGTCTGGACCTGCTCGAAGACGGCGCGATCGTCGGAGTCCTCGAACCCGTAGAGGGTCCAGGAGTCCTCGCGCACGACCATGGTGGTCTGCAGGTGCACGTGGTCGCCCGCGCCCACGGCCAGGGCGGTCGCCGGGGTGCACTGCACCACGAGGCCGAGCGGGCCGATGTCGACCACCAGGTGGTCCCCTGCTGCCTGGGCGACGATGCCGCGGACGAAGGCGATCATGCGCGGCCTGCGAGTGCGGCCAGGGCGGCCTGCTGACGGGCGATGGCAGTCCCGCGCCAGATGTGGCAGATCGCGATCGCGACGGCGTCGGCTGCGTCGGCCGGACGTGGCGCTTCGCGCAGCCCGAGCAGCCTGGTGACCATGAGGGCTACCTGTGCCTTGTCTGCCCTGCCGCTTCCGGTGACCGCGGCCTTGACCTCGGTCGGGGTGTGCAGGCCCACGGGCAAACCGCGCCGCCCCGCCACCAGCAGGCCCATGGCAGCGGCCTGGGCCGTGGCCATGGCACTGCGGACGTTGTGCTGGCTGAACACCCGCTCGATCGCCACTGCATCGGGGTTGTGCGCCACGAGCAGCGCCTCGAGCTCGGCTTCCAGGTGCACCAGGCGCTGGTCGACCGGCAGGTCGGGCGACGACCGGATGACACCGATGTGCAGGGCCGAGGTGACCCGCCCGGGAACGCCCTCCACGACGGCGACGCCGCAGCGGGTCAGGCCAGGGTCGATGCCCAGTACGCGCACGGCGCCTCCCTCCAGCAGCTCCCGGCGCCCGTGGCGCCGACCGAACATGTGTTCGGATGAAGGCTAGCCTTCCGGGGTGTCATCCCCTCGCACCGCCGCACCGGTGACCTGCTCGAAACCTTCGCGCAGGGCCGCGAGCATCGTCTCGGGATCGGGCACGGCCCGGTCGTCGGTCGAGATGCCCAGGTAGGCAGTGCCGCAGTAGGTCACCATCGTGACGTTGACGGCGGCACCGATGGTGGCAACCAGGGGGTACAGGGCCACGGTCCGGGCCCCCGCCAGGTACATGGGCATGGGCGGCCCGGGCACGTTGCTGGTGGTCACGTCGGAAGCTCGCGCGGCCTGGGCGAGCATGGGAACCGGCACCACCCAGCTGATATCGGCAAGCGGGTCTGCCAGGTGCATGGCCGGTTCCATGCGCCAGCGGAGGACCTGCTCATGTGCCGACTGCATCAGCTCGCCGACGCTCAGGCCGGCGACCGGCAGCGGGAACCTCGCGACGGCGACGGCGTTGGAGCCGCGGCCGGTCGTGTCTCCGGCATCGCCGCGCAGGCTGATCGGCACGTTGACCCTCAGCTCGTCGACGACGACGCCGTGCCTGCGGTGGTAGATGTCCATGCCCAGGAGGACGGCGGCGAGGAAGGCATCGTTGACGCTCGCCCCCTGGGCGCGTGCCGCGGCACGCAGGTCGCGGAAGGCGACGTCTAGGGTGAGGAAGCGGTAGGTCGTCCCCCGTCCGTCCATGACAGGCGACAGGGGCCCGTCGGGAACGGCGGTCGCCCGCCCGATCGACGAGGCCACGCGCCAGGCGGTCGACCAGGTGCGGCGCGGCTGGGTCACGGTGCCCACGACCAGGCCCGCAGCGGCCTTCGCCACGGTCATGGCGCCCTCGCCTCCGCGCTGGAGGTTGTCGACGAAGTTCGCGAGCGTGATCGCCCGGATGCCGACGTCCTCGCCCGCGGGCGGCGGCGGCGCGGGCTCCTCGTCCGGATTCGGCTCCGGGGACAGCTCGAACAAGGTCAGGCCCATCATCACCGTGGCCCGGCCGTCGGCGATGGCATGGTGCAGCTTGACGAGAAGCGCTGCCTGCCCGCCGGGGAGCCCTTCGACCAGCGCCGCCTCCCACAGGGGCCGGTTGAGGTCGAAGTCCGTGAGGCTCATGCGCCGGGCATCGGCCAGGAGGTCCTCCCACCCGGCGCCTTCGGGCAGGCGGTACCTGCGCAGGTGCACGTCGAGGTCGAAGTCCGGGTCCACCGCCATCCGCGGCGCCGACCACCCGGTCGGGCCGTACAGCGGCCGCATGCGCAGCTCGGGCACGACGCAGGTCAGCCGGTCGAAGCGGGCACGCAGCCGCTCCCAGTCGGGCGAGCCGTCGAGCACGGCCAGTGCCATGACGGTCGAGCGCATGGTCGGGTCGCCCGCCGCCGTGCGGAAGGTCGCGGCATCCCAGCCGCGCAGCTGCGTCCCCACGAAATCGTTCACGGCATGGCTCCCAGGCGACGACAGTCGGGCCTAGGCCTCGACTGCCTCCATGACCTCATCGCTGATGTCGAAGTTGGCGAAGACGTTCTGCACGTCGTCGCTGTCCTCGAGAGCCTCGATGAGCCGGAAGACCTTGCGCGCGCCGTCCTCATCGAGCTGCACGCTGACCGAGGGGAGGAAGTTCGCCTCGGCCGACTCGTAGTCGATCCCTGCCTCCTGGATCGCCTTGCGCACCGGGATCATGTCGGTTGCCTCGGTGACGATCTCGAATGCCTCGCCCAGGTCGTTGACCTCCTCCGCGCCTGCATCCAGAACGGTCATGAGCAGGTCGTCCTCGGTGAGCCCGTCTGCCTTCGGGACGATCACGACGCCCTTGCGCGAGAACAGGTACGACACGGAGCCCGGGTCGGCCATGGACCCGCCATTGCGGGTGAGCGCCACGCGAACGTCGGTAGCCGCGCGATTGCGGTTGTCGGTGAGGCACTCGATCAGCACGGCAACGCCATTGGGGCCATAGCCCTCGTACATGATCGTCTGCCAGTCGGCACCGCCCGCCTCGACGCCCGACCCGCGCTTGACGGCGCGCTCGATGTTGTCGAGGGGGACGGAGTTCTTGCGCGCCTTCTGGATGGCGTCGTACA
>CAYFLP010000097.1:0-3616 GCA_964344045.1 uncultured Bifidobacteriaceae bacterium | reverse complement strand
GCTGCGGACTGGCGCAGCGCGATGCTCTTCCAGGCACGAAAGCGGCCACCTGTTCACGCCGGGTGCTTCAACGGGATGGCGTCGTACAGCGTGGGGTTGCCGTCGGGGTCGCCGCCGCCCTGTCGCGCGGCAACCTCGATGTTCTTGACGAGCCTGGCGAAGAGCTTGCCGCGCTTGGCATCGATGACGGCCTTCTTGTGCTTGGTCGTCGCCCATTTGGAGTGACCGCTCATGCCTGCTTCCTCTTCTTCACCATGTCGACGAACACGCCGTGCACCCGTGCATCGCCTGTGAGCTCGGGATGGAACGACGTGGCCAGGAGATTGCCCTGGCGGACGGCGACGATCGTACCTGCCTGCCCGGCGCGGTCGACGCGCGCGAGCACCTGGACCTCGCTTCCGACGGACTCCACCCACGGCGCCCGGATGAAGACCGCGCGCAGCGGCTCTGCCCCGATGCCTTCCATGCCCAGGTCGGTCTCGAAGGAGTCGACCTGCCTGCCGAAGGCATTGCGGCGCACGGTGATGTCCAGGCCCCCGATGGTCTCCTGGTCGGGCCGGCCGTCGAGGATCCGGTCGGCCAGCATGATCATGCCGGCGCAGGATCCGTACATCGGCATGCCCTGCCGGCGCGCAGCCCGCAGGGGCTCCATGAGGCCGTCGATCACCGCGAGGCGGGACATCGTGGTCGATTCGCCGCCCGGGATGACCAGGCCGTCGATGTCGTCGAGGCCGTCGAGGCCGTCGCGGCCCGCAGCCGAGCGCACGGCGACAGCCGTGGCACCCGCCTGCTCGAGGGAGCGCAGGTGCTCGCGCACATCGCCCTGGATGGCAAGCACGCCGATGATGGGCTCACGCCCCATCAGATCACCAGCCCCGATCCTCCAGGCGGTGGTGCACCGGGATGTCGGCCACATTGATGCCGACCATCGCCTCGCCGAGCCCACGCGACACCTTGGCAATCACGTCGGGATCGTCGAAGTGGCGGGTCGCCTGGACGATCGCCTCTGCGCGCGCCTTCGGATCCCCGGACTTGAAGATGCCCGAGCCGACGAAGACCCCATCGGCCCCCAGCTGCATCATCATGGACGCATCCGCCGGAGTGGCGATGCCGCCGGCGGTGAACAGCACCACGGGAAGCGAGCCGCGCTCGGCGATCTCGACGACCAGGTCGTACGGGGCCTGGAGCTCCTTGGCCGCGACGTACAGCTCGTCCTTCGACATCGAGGTGAGCCTGCGGATCTCGCCGAGGATCTTGCGCATGTGGGTCACGGCATTGGAGACGTCGCCCGTGCCGGCCTCGCCCTTGGAGCGGATCATGGCCGCGCCCTCGGTGATGCGGCGAAGTGCCTCGCCGAGGTTCGTGGCACCGCAGACGAAGGGCACCGTGAACTGCCACTTGTCGATGTGGTTCGCGTAGTCCGCGGGGGTGAGCACCTCGGACTCGTCGATGTAGTCGACGCCGAGGGACTGCAGCACCTGGGCCTCGCCGAAGTGCCCGATGCGGGCCTTGGCCATGACGGGGATGGAGACGGCGTCGATGATGCCGTCGATCATGTCCGGGTCGGACATGCGCGAGACGCCGCCCTGGGCCCGGATGTCGGCAGGCACGCGCTCGAGGGCCATGACGGCCACAGCGCCCGCGTCCTCGGCGATCTTCGCCTGGTCGGGAGTGACGACGTCCATGATGACGCCGCCCTTGAGCATCTCGGCCATGCCGCGCTTGACGCGGTCCGTTCCGACGATGGCGTCAGCCACTTTGAACCTCACACAACTCGACGATGCGACCGGCCAAGTCTAGAGGGCTTCGGCCCGTCCTGCCGCCGGGGTCGGCGCTAGCATCGAGTGTGCGCTGGCAATCGGCGATCGCAGTCGTGGCCGCCGCTGCGGCGGCCCTGGTCCTGTGCGGCATTGCCGCGCCCGCGGCGCAGGCGGGCGATCCGGGCATTCGCGACCTCACCGGCCACGAGAAGCGCGCCTTCTTCACGTCGGTCGGCTGGACGGGAGCCCTCAAGTGCGAGCTCGTGGGCGTCTCGCGGTCGAACCCCCGGTGGGCGATCGCCACGCCCTCGCAGTCGTGCGGCCCCAACAGCGGGCACAGTTCCGTCTACCGGCTCAACAAGTCCGGGCATGGCCAGCACTGGGAGTACCTGTTCTACGACATGGAGCTCGACGGCTGCGCCCGCTACGGGATGCCACGCGCCGTGCGCGCCGACTTCAGCCCCTACGTGTGCTGAGGCTTCCGGGGTGCGGCGACGTCAGGACTTGCGGCGAAGCAGGCCCTCGGGAATCGCGTCGTCCATCTCCCACGTATCGGGCCACGGCGTGTGGCCTGCCAGGCGGAAGACGCGCACTAGGCGTTGGCGCCGCACCTGGCGGCAGGCCCGCACGGCGTCGTTGTGGAAGCGCCGGCTCAGCTCGACGCGCAGGCAGGCGGCAGCGAGCTCGTCGAGCAGCGCACGGCCCTCGGGCACCTCGTCGATCTCCTCGACATCCTCGAGGTCCAGTGCAGCGCCCAGCGCCGCAGTGAGGTTGGACTCCACCAGGGCACGTGCATCGTCCTCGACCTGGCTTGCGGTCCGCGCCTCATGGGCGGCCTCGGCGACGAGGACGCTCGACGCGGGATCCATGACCCCGGCGACCGAGAGCTCCAGCGACACCGCAGAGCGGCGCAGCAGGTGCCCGTCCAGGGTGAGCAATGAGGTATCGATGCGCTTGTGCAGCCGATCGAGGCGCCCAGCCGTCATGCTCAGGTAGATCGCCGCGAGCACGATGGCCAGCACCACGGCCACGACAGCGAACCAGGCCCCGCCGCTCATCGGCCCATCACCCCTCGCCCCGGTCGCGCCCGACGCCGGATCCCAGGCGCCCGACGAGCTGCCCGCGCAAGTCGACGGTCACCGTCTCGCCCGGCACGCGCACCGAGTCGTACACCGCGATCACGTCATTGACGACGCGGTCCCAGTCGAAGTCGAGCACGCGCTGGTCGGCTGCCGCGACATAGTCTGCGCGCATCGCCGGGTCGAGCAGCAACGCGACCAGCCCGTCGGCCAGCGCGGCCGAGTCGAGGTTGGGGAACAGCAGACCGCTGCGACCGTCCTCGAGTACCCGGCGGAATGCCGGCAGGTCGGACGCGATGACCGCGGCCTGCGCTGCCATCGCCTCGACGAGGACGATGCCGAACGACTCCCCGCCCGTGTGCGGGGCGACGTACACGTGGCTGGAGCGAAGGGCGCGCGCCTTGTCCTCGTCACTGATGCGCCCGAGGAAGGTCACAGCGCTCGCAGCGGCCGCGGGCATGGCCTCACGCTGCTCGTCGATGTCGCCCGGGCCCGCGACGAGCAGGTGCAGGTCCGGCACCCGCTCCAGCACGGAAGGCAGCGCCTCCCAGAGCACGGCCAGGCCCTTGCGCGGCTCGTCCATGCGGCCGAGGAACAGCGCAGTGGGACGGTCGGGGTCGACTCCGGGAAGTCGGTCATGGCTGGCATAGGCGCTCACGCGCACGCCATTGGGAATGAGCACCGCGTCGCCGCCCACGTGGGCGACCAGGGTGCGCCGGGCGTCCTCGCTCACGGCGATGCGCCCACTCACCTTCTCCATCGCCGTCTGGGCGACGT
>CAYFLP010000096.1:0-8911 GCA_964344045.1 uncultured Bifidobacteriaceae bacterium | reverse complement strand
CCGTTCCAGCCTCGACCGTTCCGGCCTCGGCCGCTGCCTCCGCTGCGACGGCTTCCTCGATTCCCGGTGCCGGTGCCGCGAATGCGGACTCCGATGCGAGGGCATCCGGGCGTCGACGACGTGCGATGAGCAGCACGGCGACGATGACCACGAGGACGAGGATCGCCACGCCCACGAGGACCGCGATGAGCGCTGCGATGCCGCCGCCGGATCCGGTCTCGCTGGTGATGGTGACGTCGAAGGCATCCGTGAGCGGGCCCGACACCGTGGCGGCGTTGTCGCCGGTCTGCTTCACGCCCGTGCCAGTGGTCGAGATGATCGCGCCCGGGAAGGTGACGTTCACCGTCATCGAGCCGAGGGAGGCGCCGCCGAGCAGGTCGGTGCTGCCTGCGGCGCTCGCCTGGTTGCTGGCATCGCTCTTGAGGTGGAAGACGATCGTGTCGTCCTTCAACGCGATGGTCCAGGGGTCGTCGGAGGCGGTGAAGGCCGTGTCGTTGAACGAGCAGGTGTAGACGTAGGCAGCGTCCGTCTCGCTCGTGACGCACTGTCCGGCGGAGAACACGTCACTGCCGCCGGTCATGTCGCTCGTGAGGCCGGACTCGAACGAGGCCTTGTCGGTGATGCCCATGAACGAAGCGGCCTGCTTTTGCAGGGCGAGCGAGATGTCGCCGCTTGCCTTGCCTTCGCTCGTCACGGTCAGGTTCGACTTCACGTCCAGGCAGCCGGTGAGCGCGAGCATCGCGGAGGCAGCGAGCGCTCCGATGGCCACGGCCTTCGCGTAGCGGCGTCGATCGGCAGTGCGCATGGTTCCTCCCGTGGGTCGCGGTGTCCCGGTGACGTGCCGTCATCGTAGGCCCCAGCAGCCTCGGTGAGCCTGACACCCATCGGCCTGCTGGGCGCCTACGGTCGAGCCATGCCATCCGCCCGTCCGCCCGACAGGTACGGGTCCGACGTGCTTGCCAGCGCCGCCCGGTCGGCTCCGCGCGTGCGGGTCGTCGAGGCCGAGCCCGGGCTCGTCGTCGAGTGCGCCTCGACCGGATGGTGCGGCGCCGTGGTGGGCTGGCAGAAGGCGCCCGGCGGCTGGGCAGTGATCCTCGAGGACCGCCACCTGGCGCGCCGGCCCTTCGTCCTCGGCCCCAACTTCCTGCTCGATGGCAACCTGGTCGAGCTCGTGCGTCCGGCCGGCGGCCCGGCCCCGGCCGCTCCCCAGCGCACGGCATCGGGCTCCGTCGCCGTGCCCGGGCAGCGGGCCCGCGTGGCGCGCGCATCGCGCATCTGGGTCGAGGGCTCGCAGGATGCCTCCCTCGTCGAGCGGGTGTGGGGCGATGACCTGCGCATCGAAGGGGTGGTGGTCGAGGCGATCGACGGGGCGGACAACCTCCGCGACAGGCTCGCTGGTGCCTTCGCGCGCGACTCGCAGATGCGCATCGGGGTGCTGCTCGACCACATGGTCGAGGGTTCGAAGGAAGCGCGCATCGCCGGCGGCGTCATGCAGGAATGGCCCGAGCGCGTGCTCGTCGTCGGCCATCCATTCGTCGACGTATGGCAGTCCGTGCGTCCCGAGGCGGCAGGCATCCGCGCCTGGCCGAGCGTCCCTCGGGGAGAGGACTGGAAGACAGGCGTCTGCTCGCGCGTGGGCTGGGGCGACGACACCTCGGCGGCCTGGCGCCGGCTGCTGTCGTGCGTGTCCTCCTACGCCGACCTCGAGCCTGCGATGCTGGGCCGGGTCGAGGAGCTCATCGACTTCGTCACCCTGCCCGATTGACCGCGGCCGGCGTACCCTGGAAGTGGCGGGGGCGCTGTCGGAGGGGCCATGAGCGATCAAGGCGCTGTCTTTGCCTCGGCAGGCGCGGCCGGGCGTGCCGGCCCTGCTCCGATCGATGCCGGCAGCTTCGAGGAGAGCCTCGGAGGCCACCTGGCCTTCCTGCACGACCGGCTGGCGACTATCGCTCCCGACGTGGCCCGCATCGCGATGGCCCTCTACGACCGTGATGAGGGAATCCTCAAGACCTTCATCAACAGCACTCGCTCGGGCTACGCGATCCGCGGCTACGAGTTCCCCCTGGCCGAGAGCATCTCGCTGTCGCACCTGGCCCAGACGAGGCAGACCCGCGTCATCGACGACATCCCGTCGACGCTGGACACAGACAGGGAGCATTCGCGATACGTCCGCGACGAGGGATACCTGTCCTCGTTCACCGTGCCCATGCACCACCAAGGGCAGTTCCTCGGCTTCATCTTCTTCGATTCGCGCGCGCATGGGACATTCACCGCCTCCTTGCAGCAGGAGCTGGTCCTGTATGCCCAGCTGATGGCCGTTGCGCTGGCCAGCCAGCTCGTGGCCGTTCGGTCGATCGTGGGCACTATCCAGGTGGCACGCGATCTCGCGGGCCTGCACGACCAGGAGACCGGAGCCCACCAGGAGCGCATGGCCCGGTACTCGCGGGCGATCGCCCGACAGCTCATCGAGCCGCTCGACCTCACGGATGAGTTCGTCGAAGCGCTCTTCCTCTATGCGCCGATGCACGACATCGGCAAGATCGGCGTGCCCGACCACATCCTGCGCAAGGCCGGCACGCTCGACCCGCAGGAGTGGGAGCAGATGCGCCTGCATCCGGTCAAGGGGCGGCACATGGTCGACGCGATCATTGCCGACCTCGGACCGTCGGCCCTGAACCGGCACGACATCCTCGTGAACGTGGTCGAGATGCACCATGAGCTCCTCGACGGAAGCGGCTACCCGCATGGCCTTGCTGGCGACCAGCTCCCCCTCGAAGCACGCATCGTCACCGTCGCGGACATCTTCGATGCGCTGACGAGCACGCGACCGTACAAGGCGGGCTGGACTGCCGAGGATGCGCTGGGGGAGCTCGGAGCCATGGCCGAGGCCGGCCGGCTTGACCCCGATTGCGTCGCGGCGATGGTCGCGTCCGGTGATGAGATCCTGGAGATCCGCGCCCGGCACCTGGAGATCGAGGAGGCCATCCGGCACAAGGTCGAGGGATAGCCGCCGGGCCTGCCCACGCGCCGATACGGTGAGCCCGTGCAGCGAGAGTCCGCCCAGGTCGTCATCATCGGAAGCGGCATGGGCGGCGGCACGCTCGCATGGGGCCTGGCACGCCGAGGCATCGACACGCTCGTACTCGAGCGCGGTGGCGTGCTTCCGCGCGAACCCGAGAACTGGTCGCCCGAGGCCGTCTTCGTCGAGCGCCGCTACAAGCCGGACGAGACCTGGCTCGACGATGCTGGCGAGGAGTTCCATCCCGGCGTGCACTACGTGGTCGGGGGCAACACCAAGGTCTACGGGGCGGCACTTCCCCGGCTCCGCGAGCGCGACTTCGCCGAGACCGCCTACCCGTCGGGCATCTCGCCGGCGTGGCCCTTCGCCTACTCCGAGCTCGAGCCCTACTACTCGGCCGCCGAGCAGCTCTACCGCGTGCACGGCAGCCTGGGCGACGATCCGTCCGAGCCCTGGCGCAGCTCTCCCTATCCGTTCCCGGCACTGGCCCACGAGCCCTACGTGCAGGTGCTCATCGACCGGCTGCGCGAGCAGGGCCTGCACCCGTCCTCGACGCCCATCGGCATCGACCTGCGGCCCGGGGGCACCTGCATGCGGTGCCAGACCTGCGACGGCTTCCCCTGCCGGCTGGGAGCCAAGTCCGATGCGGAGACATGCGCTCTCGCGCCTGCAATGGCAAGCGGCAGCGTGCGGCTGCTCACGGGAGCCCATGTGAAGCGTCTCGTCTCGGACGGCGCCGGCCGCATCATCCGGGCCGAGGGCACGATCGACGGCGAGCCGTTCGAGGCCAGTGGATCGGCCTTCGTGCTCAGCGCAGGCGCGGCGAACTCCGCCGCCCTCCTGCTGGCCAGCCGCGACGATGCAAGCCCGACCGGCCTCGCGAACTCATCCGGCATGGTCGGCCGCAACTACATGGTGCACAACAACACCCACCTTGCCTGCGTGGATCCGCGTCGGCCGAACGACGTCGTCTTCCAGAAGACGTTCGCGATGAACGACTTCTACGACGATCTCGGCGATGGCTACCCCGGTGGCACCTTGCAGATGATCGGCAAGGTCCAGGGATCGATGATGAAGACCCATGCCACGCGAGTGCCCCTGCGCGCACTCGACCGCATCTCGCGGCGGAGCCTGGAGTGCCTGGTCATGACGGAAGACCTGCCTTCCGTGCACAATCGCGTCAGCGTCGATGCCAACGGCCGCATCCAGGTGTCGTGGCGGCGCACGAACTACGACCGCCACGAGGCCTTCCTCGCCGTCGCGCGCAAGGCCCTGCGCAAGGCGGGGTACACGGGCATCTTCGAGCAGCGATTCGACATCTCGATGAACAGCCACATGTGCGGCACCCTGGTCGCCGGCAAGGATCCCGGCAGCAGCGTCCTGGACCCGCTGTGCCGCTCGCACGACATCGCGAACCTGCTCTCGGTGGATGCCTCCTTCTTCCCGTCGTCCGGTGCCCAGAACCCAGCGCTCACGATCGCAGCGAACGCACTGCGCGTGGCCGAGCAGACGGCGTGGGATGCGCTGTGAGCCCCGCAGTGGCGCCATACTGCAGTCAGTCCTGACCGCCACCTGGCCGACTTGAGCCTCATGAGGAGGATCCCCGTGAACCAGCGCGCCCGACAGCTCGCCATCTCGATCACTGCCGGAGCCATGGTGCTCGCCCCTGTGCTGGCGCTGGCGCCCTCTGCCTCGGCGGACACGACGGTCACCTTGACCTCGCAGCAGCTGACGCAGGAGGGCTTCCCCAAGAAGCCGAACGTGGCCGCCTGGGGCGGCGGAACTGCCAGCCTGCCCACGCACAGTGCCGCGCAGTGGGCTGACGTCATCATCACCGGCAAGGCACCTGCCGGGACCCCGGTCGGGCAGATCCTGACCATGTCGCGCTACGTGCCCGCAGACACCAAGGGCGACGGCGCCATGAAGCCGCTCAACATCACCGCTGTCGTGCAGAAGAACCTCACGTACTCGATGCACTTCCAGCTGGGCCTCACGGGAACCTATGGATATGCGGTCGGCTACGCGACCAGCAGCTGGTCGCCGGAGTTCATCGGATTCCAGTTCCAGTTCACGACGACGGGTGCGCCAGCGTCTGCCCCGGCGAGCACCGGCAGCTCGAAAGCAGTGCAGCTGAGCTCCAAGCAGCTGTCGAAGGCAGGCTTCACCAAGACGGTGAATGTCGTGGGCTGGGGCGGCACGGCGAAGATCAGCTCGTCGAAGGTCGCCGCGGGAGCGCCCGTCACGATCTCGGGCACGGCCCCGGCCTACGTCAAGCCCGGCAGCGTGCTGTCGCTGGAGAGGTTCGTGCCGACCGACAAGCTCGGCTCCGGAAGCATGGAGGCCGTCCCCGGCGTGCAGACGCTCGTCGCTGCCGACGGAACCTTCTCGCTGACCTTCGAGATCAACACCCCGGGACTCTACGGCTACACGCTGGGCGTGGCGCAGAACGAGGAGTGGATCGGCATGGAGTTCCAGCTCACGACGACCTAGCCCGTAGGTGGCCTACGGTGGGGCCATGCCATCAGCGAAGCGGGCCACGTCCTCCCTGCGTGTCATCACGGCGAATGTCAATGGAATCCGTGCCGCCAGCCGGCGTGGCGGCCTGGAGTGGCTGACGCAGGCGCAGGCGGATGTCATCTGCCTGCAGGAGGTGCGCGCAACGGACGAGCAACTGCGCGAGGCGCTCGCGGGCTCGGGGCTCGAGCACATGCACGTCGCCCACGCGCCTGCTCCCCAGCTGGGGCGAGCGGGCGTCGCGATCTTGACCGCTGCTCCGCCGGTCGCGACGCGCACGTCGGTGAGGCAGGCGGGCATGGACGGCCAGGGCAGGTGGATCGAGGCCGATGTCCAGACGAGCGGCGGGATCGTGACCGTCGTGTCGGCCTATGTGCACACGGGCGAGGCTGGCACCCCCAAGCAGGTCGACAAGTACGCCTTCCTCGACGGCATGGACAAGCGGCTCGGCGCCCTGCGGCGGGCTGCGAAGAAGGCCGGGGGAGAGGTGCTGGTGTGCGGCGACTTCAACATCGCCCATCGCGAGGTCGACATCAAGAACTGGCGTGGCAACCGCGACAAGGCCGGGTTCCTCCCCGAGGAGCGCGCGTACCTCGATGCCTGGCTGGCCACGGACTGGGTCGACCTCGGGCGCCACTGGGGCGGTGAGGGCCCGGGGCCCTACACGTGGTGGTCATGGCGAGGACGGGGCTTCGACACCGACGGAGGCTGGCGCATCGACTACGCGGTCGCGACGCCTGGCCTGGCCGCACGCTCGGTGGGCGCAGCGGTGGGGAAGGCCGCTACGTACGACGAGCGATGGAGCGATCATGCGCCCGTGACGGTCGACTTCGAGTAGTCGCGCCGGGCTGCGCACCAGGCGGCGGGAGCCGGTGTCGCCGGCCCCCGCCGAATCCTGGCCGCTACAGATTGCGGGCGAAGATCGCGTCGATCTCCGAGCGCTCCGAGGGGGTCAGCGCGCCTGCGCGCGCCCGATCCCACTCGCGATGGATCTGGTGACGACGGGCCGCGTCTGCGTCCGTCGGGTCGGCGCTGAACATGTGTGCGAACAGCTTCGCGAACTGCTTCACGGAGGATCACTCCCTGTGTTGTGTGACGATGCCCGCGGGGGTCTCCTGCGAACATCACGATTGTGTCACGGAATTGTCTGAGCGCCAAACAAAATGGCCGGGACGTGCGCCATGTCACGCGATGGTCGAGGTACGTGTGGCGGTGGTCACTTCCGGTGCTCGCCGGCCTGCACGAAGTGCGGGTGTGCCACGATGACTCGATGCAGCAGCGGTCGGTGACGTACTCGCCGAAGGTGTTCATCCCGCTGACGCACCTGTGCCGCGACAAGTGCGGCTATTGCACGTTCGCCCAGGCACCGGCTCATGTCGCGGCCCCGTACCTGTCACTGGACGAGGTGCTGGACATTGCCCGCGCCGGTGCGCAGGCCGGCTGCCATGAAGCCCTCTTCACCCTCGGCGAGGCTCCTGAGGCGCGCTATGAACAGGCGCGTGCCTGGCTGGATGAGCACGGCTACTCGTCGACGGTCGAGTACCTGGCTGCGGCTGCCGCAGCCGTGCTCGAGGAGACCGGGCTCCTGCCCCATGCGAATGCAGGTGCCATCTCGAAGGACGAGCTCGCTTTGCTGCGAACGGTGAGCCCGAGCCAGGGGATGATGCTCGAGTCGCTCCACCCCGGCCTGCCGGCCCACCGCGGGGCTCCGGACAAGGAGCCCGCCCGCCGGCTGGCGACCTTGGAGTGGGCGGGGGAGCTGGCGATCCCCTTCACCACGGGGATCTTGGTGGGCATAGGCGAGAGCCGCGCCGACCGCATCGCCGCGCTCGAGGCCATCGCCGAGGCGCACGATCGCCATGGCCATGTCCAGGAGGTGATCGTCCAGAACTTCCTGCCCAAGCCGGGCACCCTCATGCGCGCCCACCCGGCCTGCCCGGAGGCCGACCTCGTCGATGCCATCCGGCTTGCCCGGGAGATCCTTCCGGGCGATGTACGGGTGCAGGCTCCGCCGAACCTCGTCGACGACGCACGCGCGCTCTTAGCGGCGGGAGTCGAGGACTTCGGGGGCATCTCGCCGGTCACTGCCGACCACGTCAATCCCGAGCGGCCGTGGCCGCACATAGATGAGCTTCGCGCGGTGACCGAGTCGACGGGGCGGGCACTGGTGCCCCGGCTGACCGTTCACCCGCGCTTCGCGCTGGAGCCCAGGCGCTGGCTCGACCCCAACGTGCGGTTCGCTGTCCTCGATCGCATGGACGCCGCAGGCTATGCGCGCGATGACCCGGGAGCCGTGTTCCCCGAGCGCTACGAGGCGGCGGCGAACGTCGGCACGGGTGCCGAGGTGATTCAGGTCGGGCGGCGCTCCACGGCCTGGTACTCCGGCTCGGACACGCTGCCTCCGCGGCTCATCGACGGGTCGGCCGGGCCGCGCGCGCGCGGCGCCGTCGCCGACGTGCTGGCGGCCGTGCGAGGGGGAGAGGTGCCCGGGCTGGAGGAGATCGAGACCCTCTTCTCGGCTCGAGGTCGCGAGGTTGCGTCCGTCGCGGCCCTTGCCGATGAGCTCCGTGCCGAGGCCAACGGCGATGTCGTGACGTTCGTGCGCAACCGCAATATCAACTACACGAACGTCTGCACCTTCAAGTGCGCCTTCTGCGGCTTCTCGAAGGGGCCGCTGTCGCTCAACCTGCGCGGGCGCCCGTACCTGCTCTCGAATGAGGAGATCGTCGACCGCGTGCTCGAGGCCCAGGCTCAGGGGGCCACCGAGGTGTGCCTGCAGGGCGGGATCCACCCGGACTTCGACGGCTCGTACTACCTCGAGGTATGCCGGACGGTGAGCACTGCCGCACCCGCGATGCACATCCACGGATTCACCGCGCTCGAGGTCACCGAAGGCGCGCGTCGCCTGGGCATGCCGCTCGAGGAGTACCTGGTCGAGCTCAAGGACGCGGGCCTGTCCTCCCTGCCTGGCACTGCCGCCGAGATCCTCGACGATTCGATCCGCGAGATCTTGTGCCCTGACAAGGTCACGACCCGCGAATGGCTCGAATGCCATGAGCTGGCCCATCGGGCCGGGCTCCGCTCGACCGTGACGATCATGTTCGGCTCCGTCGAGCAGCCCGTGCACTGGGCCCGCCACCTCGTCCGCGTGCGTGAGCTGCAGCAGCGCACCGGCGGCTTCACCGAGTTCATCCCGCTGCCGTTCGTGCACATGGCCAGCCCGGTCTACCTCAAGCGCCGGGCCCGGCGTGGCCCGACCTGGCGCGAGAGCGTCCTCATGCACGCGGTCGGCCGCATTGCCCTTGCCGGCCAGATCGACAATGTCCAGGCCTCGTGGGTGAAGCTCGGAGTCCAGGGCGCGCAGCAGCTGCTGCGCGC